>NZ_VMNE01000001.1:0-116729 GCF_013277565.1 Streptococcus sp. k-90
TTCTGGTGTTGCTGCGTTACTTGGTTGAGCATCGATTGCATCTGTTGCTTCCTTAGCTTTATCTTGCGCATCTTTCTTAGCTGCTGCTTTTTCTTCATCAGTTAAGTCAGTACGTCCGTCGATGGCTTTTTCTTTCTCAGCTAATTCATCTGCGATTGCTTTCTTAGCTGCTTCTTTAGCTACTGGGTTTACAGCTTTAACGTCTGCTACACCTTTATCTTTTGCATCATTTACTGCTGTTTGAGCTGCTGCTGCTTCTTCTGGTGTTGTTGCGTTATCTGGCTGTGCATTAATAGCGTCTGTTGCTGCTTTTGCTTTCGCTTTTGCATCTTCCTTAGCTGCTGCTTTTTCTGCATCTGTTAAGTCAGTACGTCCGTCGATGGCTTTTTCTTTCTCAGCTAATTCATCTGCGATTGCTTTCTTAGCTGCTTCTTTAGCTACTGGGTTTACAGCTTTAACGTCTGCTACACCTTTATCTTTTGCACCATCTACTGCTGTTTGTGCTTCTGTTGCTTTTTCTGGTGTTTCTGCATTATCTGGCTGCGCGTTAATAGCGTCTGTTGCTGCTTTGGCTTTCGCTTTTGCATCGTCCTTAGCTGCTGCTTTTTCTGCGTCAGTTAAGTCAGTACGTGCATCGATTGCTTTTTCTTTATCAGCTAATTCATCCGCAACTGCTTTCTTAGCTGCTTCTTTAGCTACTGGATTTACTTTCGCAATTTCACCAGTACCAGCAGTTTTAGCTGCATCTACTGCATCGTTTGTTGTTGCAGAGTCGATAGCTTTAGTTGCTTCTGCTGCTGCCGTATTATTTTTCGCAATTGCTGCGTCTTTTTCTGCTTGTGTTAGATTTGGATTTGCTTTAATAGCGTCTTCTTTCGCTTTACGAGCTGCTTCAACATCTGCTTTTGCTGCGTCTTTTTTCGCTACTACTGGGTTATCTGCTGCAATTGCAGTTGTACCAGATTCTTTCGCTTTGTCTAATGCATCTTTTGTTGTTACATTAGCATCATTAATTGCTGTTAATGCTTTTTCTTTATCAGCATTTACTTTATCGATTGCTGCTTGTTTCTCGTCATCAGTAGCATTTGGAGTTTTATTGATGGCAGCAATTTGGGCTTCTGCTGCTTTTTCTACTGCCTCAATAGCTGGTTGTTTATCAAGAGTTACAAAGTCTGATAATGGTTTTTTATCTGTAGATCCGTCTGTGTATGTTACTACAAGTTTTCCATCAGCATCTTTTTCTACTGATTTAATCTTAGTCTTAGCATCTTCAGCATCTACAGTTTTACCTTTTTTGTCTGCAAAGTTGGCATCATCATTAGATTGAGCATACTCAATTTGTAATTTTTCTTTGATTTTTTCTAGGTCAGCTTCTGTTACGTTAGCTGGATCTGCTACAGCTACTTTTTCTGTTGGAGTCGCTATATCGTATTTAAATGTTTGATTTTTAACTAGGAAGTGAGCGTATCCTGGTTTTTGTCTCGCATTAGGATCTTTATCTAGCGCTCTATAATCAGTGTTTGAAAGTTTACCATCGTTGTCTTTAGAAACAATAAAACTTGTCCACTGTTGCCCAGCTGGTAGATTAGTTTTACCAGTCATCTTGATAGTAGCAGTTCTTTTATCTTCAGATACTGAACCTTCTCCAGTCACTGCACCATTTTCAACTTTACCTGTTGGTAATCCATAGCCTGCTGCATTATTCCCTGAAATATCTCCAGGTCCACGTAAGTAAAGATCTTTAACTTCATTTTCATCTGTACCTTTGAAAGTTAAATCAGTGTTTTCACCTGTATAAACATAGATTTGTTTATTAGCTTCATTCGAGTATGGAAGTGCTACTTTTGGAGCTACGTTTACAAAATCTGCTAATGCTTTTGTATCTTTAGAACCATCTTTATATGTTACTACAACATTATTTCCTTCTCTTTCAATTCTTTCAACACGTTCAGTTGGGTTTTCAACCTCTTTTCCTTGTTTATCAAGAAGATTTTTATCTGGGTTTGTAGCAGAGTATTGAATCTTAATACTGTCTTTAATCTGGTTAAACTCGTCTTCTGTGATATTATTAGCATTTGCTACAGTAACTTTTGTCTCTGGATCTTTAATATCATATTTTGCTGTTTGAGCTTTTAATTTGATAGTGAATGATCCTGGATCACTTGCATATGCCTGCTCTGTTGCAGTATTTTTGATATAGGCACCATCAGTATCTGTAGCCGTTGCATAGCGAGTTACAATTTTCAGCTCTCCTTCTGCTGTTTTAGGGAATGAACTTGCAGGAATTCCAGAATTGTCTTTTGAAATGTTACCTTTAATTTTTACAATAGCAGGGGTCTCAGCTGTTGCTACTGTTTCAGTTGAAATTTTTTCAACTGTTGTATTAAACTCATTATTTAAAATATTTGGATTTGATGCATCTTTAGGTGGTTGTTCTACATTTCCACCGCGGGTTATTGTTGCTGATGCTACTTTTCCACTATCATCTTTAAATTTAATAGGAAGCTCAAAGTCTTCATTAGCATATACATAAACGTCTTTTTTACCATCTACAGAGAAAGGAATTTCAACTGTTGGCGCTGCGTTTACACGTGCTACATTTGCAACTGGAGTAGTATCTACTGAATCGTCTTTATAGGTAACAGTAACTGTTCCATTTGCAACAGTGATGTCTTTCACTACTGAAGATTTATCTGCTAAAACTTCCCCTTTGTGAGACGCTAGTCGTGCATCTTGCATCGTTGCCTTATCAGAATATTGAATCTTAATTTTCTCTTTAATTTTAGCAATATCTGCTTCAGTTAAACTATCAATATTCGAAACAACAGTCTTATCAGCATTGGATTCTGGTTGTTGAATGCTGTATTTGTATGTTTGAGACTTAAGAACAATTCTGAAGTATCCATCTGCATTTGCACCACTACTATTAGTTGACATTGTAGAACCATCTTTTGCAGTTATGCGAAGATAACGGTCACCCATAGCGAAGTTTTGATCTTCCGTCTTCGTATAGTTTCTATTACCCATGATAGTATCATTAGGTTGACCTGTCATTCTTACTGTTAATGGTGTATCTGTTTCTGTGGTGATTTTATTGAAATTATATCCATATCCATCTGTTACAGTTGTATCATTTACAGTTTTGAACTTTTGATTTGATGCTTGTGTTACTTCAGCGTATGTTACTTTGTTCGTTGATGAGTTGATTTTAAATTCTACATTAGCTTCTTCTTTGTTATAAACATAGATTTCTTTTGTAGTATCATTTGAAAACTCTGCAGTGTAAGTAATGTTATCTACAGTTTTTGAAGTTTCTGTACGTAACGCATTCTCTTTATCCATCTCTTTACCGTTACGTGGGTCGTTAGAACCTGTGTTTTCGATTGAGTTAGAATCAGATTTCTTTTCTGTATTTTCTGCTTTTTTACCTACAGTTGGTTTACCTTCAGTAGTATCTACTGCTGGAGTTTCTTTTTTCTCTACAGGTTTGTTTTTTAATTTTGAGCTTACTGTAGTGACAAGTTTGCTGTAAGCTTTTTTGAGTTCAGCTTGAGTAGTTGCGTTCGCTAATGTAGCTTTTGCAGCTTCTAAGTCAGATTTTAATACTGCAACACTTTCTTCCGTTTTGTTATCGTAAGAACCGTTAGAAAGTTTTGTTTCAATTTCTGAAATGTAGCTTTCAAGTTGAGTTTTGTTCAAAGCTGGCGCTACTTCTGTCGCAGGCTTAGACTCGTCTTTTTCAGATTGTGGGCTGGCGTTTTCAGTAACCTGTTGTCCCTGAATCTCAGCCGCTTGAACTGATACAGCTCCATTACCTAAGAACATGAAAAGAGCAGCGACCGCTACACTAGCCGCTCCAAAGCTATATTTACGAATCGAATAACGCGTGACCTTTTCACGGTGCAAACGTTCAACACGACTCATAGAGTTTTTGTGTTCCATTTTTTTCTCCTTTTGGAAATTAGTTGATTTAGCTTCTACATAACAAAATTTATTACTTAAAAAGAATAAGCACTGTTCTCTTGTGTATGCAGAAACCTACACTCGTATTCTACCCTATTTTCAATATATATGCAAACTTTTTGACTTCAAATTTTTGCAAAAAAAAAAAGCGTTTTGGGAAAACAAGGAATTTTCAGACAATTTAAATTTGCATTTTTTTACGTTTAAATATATATTTAATCTCTATATTATACTGTTATATTTTTGTTCTATTTATACTTAATTGCAGAAGATGTTACATATATATAATTATAATTTGAGTAAGTTTAAAAACAAGCATTGACTATTAGCCCAAAATAAAACATGCTATCTAATTTGATAACATGTCCCCATTCTCATTTATAGTAAAGCCTCAAACTCAGCGACAGTCATGCCCAATTGCTCACTTGCAACCTCGGAAGTCAGAAGATGCTTACGAACCATATCTAGGAAGGCAAAGAGTTTCCCTCGCTCCAGTCCCTGTTCAAGACCACGCTCTAAACCTTGTTCAATACCTTCTGCACGACCACGTTCTAACCCTTTTTCTTCAGCTTGTTCCAAGGCATAGTCCTGCGCTAACAAGGCTTGTTCTTCTCGCATACGTAGTTGGCTAAACATCTTCCTGTCCTCCTCGGACCAGCTCTTGTAGTCCAGCAGTTGGTCTGCTTGACTGATAGCTCGCTCGGGTTCTTGAGTAAAGGGTTTATTACCGAAAAACTCCAACCACGGCTTACGAACCTCATCTTTGCTGGTTTCTCTGTATTTTTTTAGTTCTAAGAACGCCATCTTGACTAGATGGTTTTCCTGTCCATTAGTGCTGGTCTTACAACAGTGCCTCAAACTCAGCAACGGTCATGCCCAATTGCTGGCTAGCAACTTCAGATGTCAGTAGCTGTTGACGGACTAGATTTGCTAACATAGCGAAACTTCCTTCAGCTTTCCCACGCTCCAGTCCCTGTTCAAGACCACGCTCTAAACCTTGTTCAAGACCTTCCGCCCTAGCAGTCTCCAAGGCATAGTCCTGCGCTAACAAGGCTTGTTCTTCTCGCATACGTAGTTGGCTAAACATCTTCCTATCCTCCTCGGACCAGCTCTTGTAGTCTAGCAGTTGGTCTGCCTGGCTGATGGCTCGCTCGGGTTCTTGAGTAAAGGGTTTATTCCCGAAAAACTCCAACCACGGCTTACGAACCTTGTCTTTGCTGGTTTCTCTATATTTTAGGTCTTATTTATAATGGTCTTTCAATAGTGACTCAAACTCAGCAACCGCCATACCCAATTGTTCACTCGCAAATTCGGAAGTTAAAACATGTTGGCGTACTAAATCAATAAAGGTAAAGATTTGTCCTTCAGCTTTCCCACGCTCTAAACCTTGTTCAATACCTTCTGCACGACCACGTTCTAACCCTTTTTCTTCAGCTTGTTCCAAGGCATAGTCCTGCGCTAACAAGGCTTGTTCTTCTCGCATACGTAGTTGGCTAAACATCTTCCTGTCCTCCTCAGACCAGCTCTTGTAGTCCAGCAGTTGGTCTGCTTGACTGATGGCTCGCTCGGGTTGTTGGGTAAAGGGTTTATTCCCAAAAAACTCCAACCAGGGTTTGCGAACCTTGTCTTTGCTGGTTTCTCTGTATTTTTTTAGTTCCAAGAACGCCATCTTAACCAGATGGTTTTCTTGACCATTATTTGTGATAGTTAAAATCTCACCTGTCGTATCCTCTCGCATACTAAAACTGTGAAAAGCCAAGTCATCTTGGAAGTAGTTGCTATCCACGATAGCTATAGCATAAACTGGTGCAATGTGTTTGTAACTCTGGTGGGTATCACCTTCTCGTTGGCGAATTTTTTCTAAGTTTTGATTGACCTGACTGCAAAGGTAAGCCCACAGGCGATTGATGAAAAAATTCTGATGATGAACTTGAATTTCAATAATTACTTGCGTTCCATTATCCAACTCCGCTAAGACATCTATACTGGTATAGAAATCCTGGGCCGAGTACGGCAGGGAAGGCAAGACGTGAATGTTGCTTCCCTCCAAAATGGTTACATTTTTGGCTGGTAAATCCAACATGTCGCGAATAAATTGACAAGTGATTTCTGGATTGCTGAAAATTTTCTTAGCTACCAAATCATTGGTCGGGCTGATGCCCGGATGTCTTAAAGTCATCCATTTCCTCCTCTTATTATACCACAGTTTTAAATCTAATTTTGCTAGATTCGATGGTTCTACCTATTTATTCGGAAAGGAAATGAATTGTGAAGATATTTTATCTCGTTTCAACTAAAATATGAGCTTGATCAATCAGCTGTCCATCAACAGTCAGATTCAGATAGAAATCCAAGGTCTTATCAGCAGCAAAATACAGGGTCGGTATGGTCAAATCTTTTTTGCTTTCCCCAGCTTGAAACGCAAGGACTTGAATCTCGTCCTGATAGGCGACACCATGCACACCAGTCCCCGGTTGAATCGAAATCTTAACCTCCAAAGGAGTGTTACATTCGCTACGTTCAATCCTAAAATGAAGAGTCTCTCCCTTTGCTACAGCTAGACTTTTTTCTGCAAATGCTAGTCCCTGAACAACTTCTTGTTTTGACAAGCTAGGAGTTTTATAGAGGGAAATCTTGGTCAATACAGGCATAGATTGTGCCTCTGTAATGACCACGCGCACCTTCTGTGCCTCTACTAGCGGCCCTCGCAGGAGGCGCTTATGACCAACTGTAAAGCCCATGCCAAATTCCTGCCAGACACCATCTACCTCTACTTGCACATGAAAAGCAGCGATTCGTTGCCCTAGCTTCAAATCTTCTCTTAACTCAAGAACATCGAAAGTTTTAGGTGACCCTAAGTCGAGTTCTAAATGGATTGGCAAGTCTGCATCGCTTGCCCAAGAGCTGGTCTCAAAGCCGTCTATCAGATGGTGACAGGCAAAGTCTGCGGAGAGAGTAGGACCAGATACCGTAGCTCCCAGAGCCAAATCTTCTTTATAGAGCTCATTGCGATAAGCCGCAAATTCATACAGGCGTTCAATATCCTTTTCATCAAATAGCCCATCTTGATTCGGAGGAATATTGAGCAAGAGTGGAGTTCCCCGACCCACCGAGTGAAAGTAGATTTCGACCAACTCCTCGAGAGACTTAGGATCCTGATCCTCATGGTAGAACCAGCCTGACCGGATGGAAACATCTGCCTCTCCTATTGAAAAAATCGTACCTGAGGGATCTCCATGCTGAAGATAGTCCAGCTCTGCTTCTGTTCCTAGTTTGTCAGGATTCACCTTTTGCCATAGAGGATCACCTGCATACCCTCGTTCATTGCCAATCCAGCGGATACTGGTGCCTTCTGTTGAAAAAATTAAGCAATCTCCCTGCAGTTCACGAATGGTTTCAAACCATTTTTCAAATTCATAATTGACCTTTTGAGCGCCCTCTCCTCTGGCACCATCCATCCAGACCTCAGCAAATTTCCCTCCATTGCCATAGGCAGGATTTGATAAGATTTCCTCCAGCTGTGCCAGATAATAGGCATTATAGTCCGCTTCTCGGTCCACATGATAGAGGGGGCTGTGGGCATCCCACGGTGACAGGTAGACCCCCATATCCATATCAAACTCTGTCGCAGCTTGGGATACTTCAAGGAGCAAGTCCCCTTCTCCATTCCTCCAAGGACTGGCCTTAACCGAATAATCTGTATGAGCCGTCGGATAGAGGACAAAGCCATCGTGGTGCTTGACCACCAAAATCAACTTCTTAAAGCCCGTTTCCTTGAGCACGCGAACCCATTCACGCGCATCTAGCTGTGTTGGATTAAAGCGTTCAGGATCCTCCTGACCTGTCCCCCATTCCTGGTCATAAAAGGTATTAGGTCCAAAATGGATAAAGGCTGCTAATTCATCCTCTAAATACGCTAGTTGGGCCTGACTAGGCAAGGGGCTATGCGGTTTTACTTCTCTTACCATACTACTTCCTATCTACATTTTTCTTTACTTTTTTGGCATGTACTTGTAATTCTGTTAACGCCAGTGGGTTTACCAAATTTTCAAATCGAAGACGAAGAGCATAAGTTTCCACCTTATCAAATTCAAAACGAAGCTCTTCATCCTTGTCGCTTGAAACTTTTCGGATAGCTGATACAGGGCGCCAATTCTCCTCTTGCTTGAGCAGGGAATTCTTATCCAAATGATTTGGAGTCCGAGGCAAGGCAGGCTCATTCCCTATGTAATAATCAATATGGGTAGGATCCACCGCCACATAGTCTTGATTTTCAACATAATACAAGGTCACATTATCCACAAATCGCGGTTTTAAAATCCCTGCATCTCCAAAAAGAATGCCCACGCTGGCTTGCTCTGACTTGGTAATCCAAGTATTGGCTGTCGATTTCTTCCGAGCAATGACCTTGTCATTGAGGTAAGAGGCTGGGTGATTTGGCTCTGAGTGAGAAGCAAAGACCAGAGGCAGGTTGGACCCTGTCCACTGATTGGAAATAACTTCTCCATCTACACTGGCATCTGTCACATGAATGGTGACTGTTGCTGGCAACTCACAGCCCGCTACCTGCCCTGTGAGCACACTTTCTCCTACCTGAGCATAGATTTGAGGATCTAGTTCATCCCAAGTAACCTTGGCCGTATCTCGTCTGCCATCTGATAAGACTAGCTTGACCCGGTCTGGTAAGTGTGGAGCTTCCTTGACAAGCGTCCAAACCCTTTCAGGCTCAATAGCGGAAATCCCTTGGACACAAACCTGAGCAGAAGCCTTTAAATTCAGCCCTTCTAGCTGACCAGATACCGTAAACTCATGAAAGCTTGCCATATCTTCTTCGGAGATTGCTTCCCAAACAACCTTGACTCGTTTTGCACCACCAAACTCATAATCCACTAAGACCGAGGACGGAAGCTGTGGATAAGTCCCCTTATCTGTATACAAGCGAAGCGATCTTACAGAAACCGCCTGCCCTAGCGAGGCATTTTCTGCTACCTGCAAATGCAGTTGATAGGTCTTGCCTTGATAAAAGGCGCGAATAGCCAAGTCCCCTGCAGACAAGCAATGAAGCCCTCCCTGATTGATAATGGCGTGGGCACTACCACTCGTCTCCCAAATCACTTCACTATTCCCCACCTTATTCACAGGGTTATCCACAGTTTGTGGATAAAGTCCAATAGCTGGGGAATCTCCTTCTTGCAAACCTGCCTGCTTGTCCATTCGAATCTCAAATAAGCGCTGATTTTTCACTGGCTGGCAATCAAAAGCCTCTCCTACTAAAAGATCAAAACTTGCCGACTCTAGCCCTCTGGCACTAGCCTTTACTCTCACTTGACCTACCTGCTCCAAGCTCTGAACTAAGAGGACACCTCTGCCATGAAAGGCTTTCCGCTTAAACCGACCACTTTTCTGGGCTTGGTAACGTTCACGACTGGCCTGTCTGCCGTTATCCACACCTACAATGCGAGCAGGACCCTCAATTTTAAAATGAATCTGATTGGAAGCACTCGGCACCCAATTTCCAGCTTGGTCCAATACATCAAAATAAAGATAGAGGAGGTCTTGCCCATCTGGCTCCAGTTTTGTCTTCTCGGCATGTAACCCGATTTTGGCTGGCTTACCTGCAGTCACTGCCGTATCTTCTGCCACAATCTGACCTTGATGGTCATAGGCCACAGCACGCAATTCTCCCGGTTGATAAGCCAAACGCCATTCGAGATAGAGTTGGTCAAAACCTTCTCCCTCTTGGTATTTTCTACCATCTGAAGTCCATTTTTCCTGAAAAGTCTTCCTGCCTTGGGATTTTCCATTGAGAAATAGCTCTACTGAACCAGCATTTGAATACACTCGAACAGGGATATCCCCATACTTATCCACAACTTGTTGATAACTCTTGTGGATTTCCCAATTCCAGTGGGGCAGGATATGAACCATGGGATACTGATCTAGGTCCAACCACTGACTTTGATAGAGATAATAGTCATTTTTGGGAATTCCTGCCGTGTCCACTATTCCAAAATAGGAACTATTGACAGGCGTGTCATTTTGATTGTGCCAAGGAGTCGGCTCACCAATATAGTCCACTCCTGTCCAAATAAACTGACCTGCATAGTCTAGCCGATTTCTATCTGCTATCCAAGAAGCCGTCGCTGTCTTCCCCCAAGGAACTCGATCATTGCCATAGTCTGACTGTTCAAAATTCCGCACGCGACGATTATCCCCAACCCATTCCTTACCTGGGCGAAAATAGCTGTCACGCGTCCTTGTAGCCGATGAGGTTTCAGATCCGTAAAGTCGCCACTTGGGATGTCTTTTGCGAATCCCATCAATATTGTCTTCTGAGTAATTCAAGCCCACCACATCCAGCAAATCAGCAATCTTTTCATGACCTCCAGACCCATCTCCGAAGCGGAATTGATCCATTCCCATGGTCACAAAACGGCTATCATCAACTTCCTTAACCCTTTCTAGCAAGCGTTTGATCGTCTTCAATGAATGAGCATCTCCATTTGCTTCGCTGACTTCATTTCCCAAGGACCACATAAAGATGGCTGGATTGTTCTTGCCACGCTCAATCATGGTGCGCAAATCGTAATCCGACCAAAAATCGCCTACCTTCGCTTCTGGATGAGTCGCTTCTTCCTCAAAAAAGCGACCATAGTCATATTCTTTCTTGCCTCCATACCAGGTATCAAAGGCTTCTTCTTGGATGAGTAGCCCCATTTTGGCAGCCACATCCAGCAAAATACTACTGGCTGGATTATGCGTGATTCGAATAGCATTGACGCCCATTTCCTTCATCTGGCGCAATCGTCTCTCAGCAGCTGACCTGTTTTCCACAGCTCCCAGCGCTCCATAGTCATGGTGCAAACAAACCCCATGAATCTTCAACCAGCGACCATTTAGAAAGAAGCCCTTATCCGCTTGCCAATCCATATAATGGTAACCAAAAGTCTCCTCTTCTTCATCGACCAAAATGCCATTTTTGTAAAGGCGAGTCTTCAATTGGTAAAGGTGAGGATGATCAATATCCCAAAGCAAAGGTTGGAAAATTGATATGGCTTGTTGGAAAGAATATTTATCCCCAGACTCAATCACTAGAGAGTCTGTTGCCTGCCAGTCTGAAACCTGTTGTCCATCATACCAGATACTCTGCTCCAAATACACCGACACGGACTGAGGCCCGTCATTTGAAACCTTGCTTTCAAGCTGAGTTTCCACCCATACATCTCTTTGTTCTTTGAGCTTGGGACTTCCTATCCTAATCCCATATAAATCCAGATGCACCGAATCTGTAATCAATAATTTTACTTCTCGGTAAATACCGCTACCAGAGTACCAACGACTGCTAGGTTGCTGATTTTCCACAAAAACCGCAAGCTGGTTGGCCGTCCCATCATTTCTTAGATAAGGGGTGATATCATAAGAAAAGGGTGTGTAACCATTGGGATAATAGCCCAGCGCTTGCCCATTGATATAGACTTGAGCATTCATGTAAACTCCGTCAAAGCACAAACGCACCGATACAAGACTGGCATCTTCTTCCAAGTAAAACTGTGTCTGATACCAGGCTTGACCACCATTTAACTGACCACCCTCATTTTGCGCTGGCGAATACTGGTCAAAATCATTGTAAATACTCCAGTCATGTGGCACTTGAATAGCCTGCCAATTTTCCCTATGAAAATCCGGCGCCAAGGCCTCTTCTTTCCCCACCTCTTGGCTAAAAAACCAGTGATTTCGTAAAACTTCTTCTCTTCTCATACAAACATTCCTCTTTAAACGAATCAATATACTTGACTATAGCACAAAACAAAAGCGCTTTCAAGACTTCCTCCGTCACTCCCTAAATCCTCAGAAAAGATTCTATAATTTGTGGAGGAGAATTTAGTCCTCACAGCTACAAGGGTAATACAAAAAGAACCTGACTCCAGGCTCTTTTTATATTATTTCTTCTCAGCACGTAGGGCTGACAAGATTTGTGTACGGATATCATCAACACCATTTGGCGTATTTGGTAAAAAGATGGTTTGATTGCCTTTTGCAGCAAAAGTGTTCAAGGTATCCAAATACTGGTTGGTCAAGAGGATGGACATGATTTGTTCTTCTGTCATGCCAACATTGGCTTCCTTGAGTTCGGTGATAGACTCTGCCAATCCATCCACAATCGCCTTACGCTGTTGGGCAATCCCCACACCATGAAGGCGGTCTTTTTCTGCTTCGGCTTCAGCTGCAGTGACGATTTTAATCTTATCGGCTTCCGCTAATTCTTGCGCTGCGACCCGCTTACGTTGCGCCGCATTGATTTCATTCATGGATTGCTTGACTTCTGCATCTGGCTCAACCTTTGTAATCAAGGTTTTCACGATAATATAACCGTAAGTAGTCATTTCTTCTGCTACTTGGTGTTGAACTTCAAGAGCAATCTCGTCTTTTTTCTCAAACAATTCATCCAAGGTTAATTTGGGAACAGAAGAGCGAAGGGCGTCTTCGATATAAGATTTAATCTGAGATTCTGGACGCATGAGTTTATAGTAGGCATCTGTCACACTCTGCTCATTGACACGGTACTGAGTCGCCACATTCATCATAACGAACACATTGTCCTTGGTCTTAGTCTCAACCACAATATCGCTTTGCAACAAGCGCAACTGAATCCGCGCTGCAATCGAGTCAATCCCAAAAGGCAAGCGAATGTGAATACCGCTATTGGCAACCTTTTGGTATTTCCCAAAGCGTTCAATAATCGCCACCGATTGCTGACGAACCACATAAACTGTACTCAGTGTGACTATCACCAATAGGAGCACACAAACCACCACAAAAATCATCAAAAATGTTGCCATTATCGTGACCTCCATTATTATTTTTTCCTGTATTATAGCACATTTAAAGAAGGTTGTGCACTTTTTACTGCAATTTTTCCTGAAATGTCAATAATTAGAGGTGAAACTACATTTCAAGTTAGTAAACGCTTTTTTCATTACGTTAACTTCTATAGAACCTACATCAATAGTCAGGGAATAACTTGCCTTAACTTTTCCCTCGTGCTATACTAGTGATTGAAATTAATAATAGGAGATATTTCATGAAAACAGCAAAAACTACTGTTACAATCCTTTCTGCACTTGCTTCTGTCGTCTTATTGGCTAGTTGTGCAACAAAGTCTACAGAAACACAGACAAACAATAATAGCTCATCTGATAATCAAATTACAATGACATATGACCAACTACGGTCAAGAGAAAACACTATGTCAACCCTTTGGTACCAAAAATCAGCTGAAACTAAAGCTTTATACATACAAGGTTATAACGTTGCAACAAATCACCTAAAGGAATTGCTCAAAACAGAATCAGACAAACCTTACTCTATCGTTTTAGACTTGGATGAAACTGTCCTAGATAATAGCCCTTATCAAGTACAAAATGTCAAAGATGGTACAGCATTCACACCCGAAAATTGGGATGTTTGGGTTCAAAAAGCTGCAGCAAAAGCTGTCCCAGGTGCCAAGGATTTTCTTCAATTTGCTGATCAAAACGGTGTCCAAATCTACTATATTTCTGACCGCTCAGCTAATCAAGTAGATGCTACTATTAAAAATCTTGAAAGTGAAGGAATTCCTGTTCAAGGACGTGATCATCTCATGTTCTTAGAAAGCGGTGTAAAATCCAAAGAAGGTCGTCGCCAAAAAGTTCAAGAAAAAACAAATCTTATCTTATTGTTTGGTGATAACCTCGTAGACTTTGCAGATTTTTCTAAGACTTCTGAATCTGACCGTGATAAACAACTTGAAGAATTGCAAAAAGAATTCGGTGAAAAATTCATCATCTTCCCAAATCCAATGTACGGATCATGGGAATCAGCTGTATACGGTGGTAACAAACTAGATGCTAAAGGTCAAGTAGAAGAACGCCAAAAAGCCTTGCAAGGTTTTGATAAATAAAACAAATAAGCTGATTCTACATAAAATTAGGCTAACTTACAATCTTCAAAAAGTGGATAGGAAGGAATTCTGATAATCAGAAAACTTTCCTATCCACTTTTATGATTGATATAACATCTGATACTATACATTTTTTGATTTTAAAGATTTTTTGCCTATCCCCTATATTTCAAAAATTAAGCAATGTTGATGATCTAAATTTGATGTGTATACTATTTTTGTCATCAGTTACCGATTACGTTCCTTACGGTTCGTGAGAGGAGGTGAAACTAATGAGCCTTATCATAGAACTCGCTCTTACTATTATAGCGGATGTTATAGCAGGGATTGTCTTGTATTTCGTCTGCAGATGGCTAGATAGTAAGGACTAGACCGAGTGACTAGCCTATCAACACCCGTTAAATCTCTAAGATACGTCAAAAAAGCCCTTAACTACTGGCATAGTTAAGGGCTTTGGTGTTCTAATGAACCTTATCAATTAACTACATTCTAGCATATAAACCCCGATATTTCAAGAGTTTTATTTATTTTTTACAGTTCTGAAAGGTCCATAATGAAGTTAGCCATCTAATACCCAAAAACCGACTAACTCCTATGAACTAGTCGGCTTCTCATCAATGCGCCAACATTTCTTGGGCGATTTCTTGTCCAGATAGGTTATCTGGGTAGTAAGTTGGCCAGTTATCCATTTCTTCAAAGAGTGCTTCTTGGCTTGTTCCTCCAAAGAAGATATGGAAATGTTCTGCCTTAACTGGGGCGATATTGTGGTCACTAAACTGAACATACTTGAACTGTCCAGCATCAGCATCTGTCGCTTCAAAGAGGAAGCGCACACCACGATTGCCTTTCTTGTAAGTCAAGATTTTCTTTCCAACATACTTATAAGTATATTTCTTGCTTTGTCCACCTTGAACAAATTCCATAGTATTATCAGTAATGTTAATCTTAGTCACATCTGTCTGGTAGCCTTTTGTATAGTAGGCCTTGTACTCAGCCTGAGTCATCTTGCCAGTCAACTTAGCCTTGTAGTCAAAGACTTGATCAAACGTGCCATCTTCAAGGAAAGGATAAACTGATTGCCAGTTACCTGCATAGTCACTCAAGGTGCGGTCCTTGACAGCTGTATCCTCAAAGTAACCATTTTGGACTGTCTTGGTATCCTCTGCCTTTTCAGGCTCGATAGCTGGGCCTTCTTGGCCCGTTGTTTGTTTCAGAGCCTTGAGGTTTTTCTCCATAACGGAAATATAGTTTTCGCCAGCCTTGGTGTCCTCTTCTGTCAGACTTTCCAAAGGATTGAGGACATCTGTTTTGACACCTGCCTCTTTTGAAAGTGTGTTAGCAAGGGCTTGTGAAGCATTTTCTTCAAAGTAGATATAGGCAATTTTATTTTTCTTGACATACTCTGTCAATTCTGCCAAGCGAGCTGCTGATGGCTCTGCATCTGGAGAAAGTCCTGAGATTGCGACTTGTTTGAGTCCGTAGTCCAAGGCAAGGTAGTTAAAGGCTGCATGTTGCGTTACAAAGCTCTTTTGTTTGGCTTGAGACAAGCCTTCTGCATAAGCCTTATCCAAGGCTTGCAATTTTTCGATATAGGCAGCAGCATTCTTCTCAAAGGTCTCTTTTTTATCAGGATAGTCTGCTGACAAGCTGTCACGGATGTGCTCTACTAGTTTAATGGCACGAACTGGTGATAACCAAACATGGGGATCGTACTCATGGTGATGGCCTTCTTCTCCATGGTCATGGTCTCCCTCTTCTTCGCCACCTGGCAAGAGCAACATATCACCTGTCGCCTTGATAGTTTTCACCTTTTTCTTATCCAAGGTATCTAACAATTTAGGTACCCATGTTTCCATGTTTTCATTTTCATAAACGAAGGTATCTGCGTCTTGGATTTTGGCAACTGCCTTGGCAGAGGGTTCGTATTCATGGGGTTCTGTACCAGCACCGATTAGGAGTTCCACATTAGCCTTATCTCCTGCGACTTGCTTGGTAAATTCATAGACAGGGTAAAAGGTCGTCACGATATTTAGTTTTCCATCTGCCTGCTTTTGATTGGAACAAGCCACTAAAAACAAGACACATAGACTGGCTAGCAATAAGCTAATTTTTTTCACGTTCGTCTCCTATTTGATAAAACGTCTTACTAAACTAATGAGTAAAAAGACAGTTACAAAAATAATGGTAATACTTGCACTTGCAGGTGTTTCTGCATAGTAGGAAATGTAAAGTCCTGCTACCATTCCCAAAAATCCAATAGCACTGGCAAGCAGCATAACCGATTTAAAGTTTTTCCCCAGACGAAGGGCAATACTAGCTGGTAAGACCATGATAGTCGATACCAAAAGAGCTCCTGCAGCAGGAATCATAAGGGCAATGGCCACCCCTGTCACCATGTTAAAAAGAATAGACATGGTACGAACTGGCAAGCCATCCACAAAGGCCGTATCCTCATCAAAGGTCAAGATATACATAGGACGAAGGAAGAGGAAGGTCAAAATCAAAACAACCGCCGCAATAACGAAGAGGGAAATGACCTGCTCCTCACTAATAGTCACAATCGAACCAAAAAGGTACTGGTCCAAACTCATAGAACTAGAACTTTTCCCCTTGCTCATGACAATCAGAGAAACAGCCAGACCCGTTGACATGAGGATTGCTGTCCCGATTTCCATAAAGCTCTTGTAAACCGTACGGAGATACTCCAGAAAGACCGCCGCAATCAAGACAATAGCAATAGTTGAAATAGTCGGAGAAATCCCCAAAACCAACCCAAAGGCTACACCTGAAAGAGAGACGTGGCTGAGGGTATCACTCATCAAACTCTGACGACGCAAGATAAGGAAGGTTCCAAGAACTGGCGAGAAAAGACTCATAGCAATAACCGCCAGAAAGGCGCGTTGCATAAAGTCATAAGATAATAAACTAAGCATGGCCCACCTCCTGGTCATTCTCATGAACGTTGAAACAACGCCATGGCGAGTCTTGGTTACGGACTAGATGAATATTGCGGTCCGCATAGTCCTTAACTTCTTCAGGGTCATGAGTAATCATCAAAACAGCCTTGCCATGATGATGGGCGCTGTGGTGCATGAGTTCGTAAAATTCGTTTTTACTTCCTGCATCCATCCCCGTTGTCGGCTCATCTAGGATAAACACATCTGGATCAGAAGCAAACATACGCGCAATCACCGCTCGCTGCTTTTGTCCCCCAGAGAGAGAACCCAAGCGTTTGTCTCGGTGTTCCCACATACCAACTGAATCTAAACTGGCCTTGATATGCTCCTCATCATGAGCATTCAAGCGACGGAACCATCCCTTTCGCGGATAGCGACCCGACTTGACAAATTCATAAACCGTACTTGGAAAACCTGCATTAAAACTGGCAATCTGTTGAGGAAGGTAAGCTATTCTCAATTTCTTACCCTGCGTATTTGTCTTTGAAATGGTCACCTTGCCAATGCGTGGCTGAAGAATTCCAAGACTGGCCTTGATGAGTGTCGTCTTAGCTGCCCCATTCTCCCCTGTCAAGGTAACAAATTCCCCACTATCAACACTATAATTGATATGTTCAAGAACGGGCTCCTTATCATAATAGAAGGATAAGTCCTCTACCGTAATATATCTCATTATTTGATTTCTCCTACTAAAGCAGTCAAAAACCGCTGGATCACTTTTTGTTCATTTGGAGTAAACTGAGTCGCCACTTCTTCATAGGTTAAAAGTGTATGCTCATGGTGATGATGGTGCTCCTCAGCAATTGGACGAGCCAAATCAGTCAACTGATAAAAAATCACACGCGCATCCTTAGGATCTTTAGATGTTTCCAACATCCCTTCCTTGACCAAAGATTTAATGGCCTTGGTAACTGCCGCCTGACTGACATTGAGACGACGGGCCAATTCTGAATTTGTTAAAGATTCTTCTGATAAAAGCATGAGAATGTGCTCCTGAGTATTGGTCAGGGCCACCTCACTAGTGCAATGACCTATTAGGATTTCATGCTGATTTTCTGCCTGCAAAATCACCTCATTCAAAAAGGCATCGATATCTTTCGCTAGCTGTCTCATGTGTTACTCCTTTCCTTTTGGACTTCTCTTTTTTAAGAGAAAAATACTATTCTTTGAAATTTTATTTACTGGTTAATTATATCACAAGCAAAAAAAGAGTCAAGAAAAAACGTGAAAACTAGGGCTCTATAATATTTGTAGTGGGTAAATCCCCTATAGATATTATGGAGCCTATTTTGGTGTAGAAAAAAAGTCCCATAAGATCTATAATGAAAAGTGACCAAACTATCATTAGAAAGAATCATATGGAACAATTACATTCTATCACAAAACTACTCGATATTAAAGACACTAATATCCAAATTATAGATATCATTAATAAGGGTACACACAAGGAAATCATCGCTAAACTAGACTATGAGGCCCCATCTTGTCCTGATTGCGGAAGCCTAATGAAGAAATATGACTTTCAAAAACCGTCTAAGATTCCTTACCTTGAAACGACTGGTATGCCTACTAGAATCCTCCTTAGAAAACGCCGTTTTAAGTGCTATCAGTGCTCTAAAATGATGGTCGCTGAAACCTCTCTCGTCAAGAAAAATCACCAAATACCTCGTATCATCAACCAAAAGATTGCTCAAAAGCTGATTGAAAAAACTTCCATGACCGATATTGCTCATCAGTTGTCTATTTCAACTTCAACTGTCATTCGCAAGCTCAATGACTTTCACTTTAAGCCTGATTTTTCTCGCCTTCCTGAGATGATGTCTTGGGACGAATATACCTTTACAAAAGGAAAGATGAGTTTCATTGCACAAGATTTTGATAATCTCAGTATCATCGCTGTTCTTGAAGGTAGAACACAGGCTGTCATCCGAAATCACTTTCTTCGATACGATAGAGCTGTCCGATGTCGAGTGAAAATTATTACTATGGATATGTTTAGTCCCTATTATGACTTGGCTAAACAGCTTTTTCCGTGTGCTAAAATCGTTCTAGATCGCTTTCACATTGTACAACATCTTAGCCGTGCCATGAGTCGTGTGCGTGTCCAAATCATGAATCAGTATCATCGAAAATCCCATGAATACAAGGCTATCAAGCGTTACTGGAAACTTATCCAACAAGATAGTCGGAAACTCAGTGAGAAACGTTTTTATCGCCCTACTTTTCGTATGCACTTAACAAATAAAGAGATTCTAGACAAGCTTTTGAGCTATTCAGAAGACTTAAAACACCACTATAATCTCTATCAACTCTTACTTTTTCACTTTCAGAATAAGGAAGCTGACAAATTTTTCGGACTCATTAAGGACAATCTAAAGCAGGTTCATCCTCTTTTTCAGACTGTCTTTAAAACCTTTTTCAAGGACAAAGAGAAAATCGTCAACGCCCTTCAATTCCCCTATTCAAACGCTAAACTGGAAGCAACCAATAATCTTATCAAACTTATCAAACGAAATGCCTTTGGTTTTCGGAACTTCGAAAACTTCAAAAAACGGATTTTTATGGCTCTAAATATCAAAAAAGAAAGGACTAAATCTGTCCTTTCTCGAGCTTAGCTTTTCTTCAACCCACTACAGTTTTATCTTAGTTAAAATAAGTTAGAATATGTAAGTGAGTATCAGATATACCAAGACATCGTCACCATCTAAGGTATATTCAAAATACAAAAGTTGACCAAAGGTTGACCAACTAGATTTCCGGATATCCTTATATATTCATTCTCAAAATTAGTTTAAATAGCGTAGTCTTTTAAACTAGTTTTGTGAATCCAAAAAATCTTCCTATTTATAATAAGAAGATTTTTATATTATTCTAATTCTTTCTACGTACTGTTACGAGTCCAAATACTCCAAGAATTGCACCGAGTACCAACATTGCAACACTTGATGACTCGCCTGTGTCTGGCAATGATTTTGCACGTTCTACTCGTGAATATGTCACTTTTTCATCTGCACCTGCTTTAACAGCTGGAGCTGAATATGTTTGTTGTTTATCTTTTGTTTGTTCTTTATCTTTCACAACAACATCTTCTTTAGTATCCAAAGTAACATCTTTACCTGATTGTGAAGCTGTCTTAGATTTATCAGCAGTTTCTTCAATATTTTCTTTAGGTAAAGTATTAGAATTTGAGTCTACAGCCACAACAGTTCCATCTGGTAGAGTTGCAACTACATTATCTTTAGCTTTGTTTTCTAAGTCTAACAACTTATCAAACTCTTCTTGGATTTCAGCTAATTTAGCTTGTTCAGTTTTCAATTTAGCTGTAACGGCATCTAATTTATCTTGTGCCAATTTTGCAGTAGATTTTGCTTGAGTCAATTTTGTTTCTAAATCAGCTACTTTTGCTTGCGCAGTTGCAAGATTCTTGTCTGCGTTTAGATAAGCACTCAATTCAGTTGCAATTGCTTTCGCATCTGACACCAATTGGTCTTTTTCTGCATGGAGCTTCGCTTGTTCAGCTTGAAGTGCAGTCAACTTGTTTTCTTCAGCTTGCAATTTTGCTTGTGCACTTGTAAGAGCAGTTTCAGCATCTTTTTGGGCAGTTTTAGCTGTAGCTAGTTCATCTTTAGCTGTTTCAAGAGCAGTTTCTTTTTCTGCTTGGCTTCTTGAGAAGTTTTCAACAGCTGTTTCAGCAGTTGCTTTACGTTCTTGTGCATTTTTCAAAGCAAGGTTTGCCAATTGCAAGTTCTTTTCAGCGACTTCTGTTTGAAGTGGTGTTTCTGATTTGCTTGCCAATTCTTTTTCAGCGTCTGTTTTAGCTTCAAGTGCAGAAGCATATTTGCGTGAAGCTGATGCCAATTCTGCTTTAGCATTTGTAAGAGCAGTTTGAGCTTGACTGTTTTGTTTTTGGGCTTCAGCTAGTTTTGCTTCAAGTCGGGCAAGGTCATTTGATTTAGAAACTGGAGTTCCTTCATTTGAAAATGCTGTAATCATGTAATGACGACCATTGATATTAGCTACGTCAATACCAACATATTTTGCAAAGTTTAGGTTTGCATAAAGGTGTCCCCATGGACGACGTTTATCAGCATTTGAAACGCCATCAAGATATGTTGTGAACATCAAATTGTTGTATACAGCTTGTTTTAGTTCATACATATTTGAAATATCAGAACGCATTGAAGCAACGTTTTCAACAGCATTAGGTACGTGACCATGAACCATTGGGTCTAATCCACGTTTTTCATATTTTTCAGCTTGTGTTGACGCTAAAGTAACAGCTTCTTTAGTTGTTCCTGTTTCTGATTCTACGTTGAATGAATCCTTAAATGCATTTTTGATTTGTTTCAATCCATTGACGTAAAATTCTGAGATTTCAAGTTTTTGAGCATCTGTTAAATTGTCAATATCAACTGGACGGTTTTGATCAGCTTCATCATATTTGACGTTAGCATTTGATTTTTTAACGATGTCAGCTACAGATGTAAGAATAAAATCATCTAAATCATTTTTGATTGTGTTATTTTTATTAGCTTTTTCTAATTTTAATAGTTGTCCAAATGTAACAACATTTGAAGACACACCAGCTGATTTCAATACATCTGCTGAAAATCCATTATACACATTTGTTGGAATAGTGAATGTTGGATTTGGAATGTTCATTCCTTCAGATTTATTCAACTTAGCTTTTTCAACATCTAATGCAGTTTGTGCTTCTTTTTCTTTAGAGGCTGTAGCATCTGCTTTTTCTTGGATAGAATCCACTTTGTTTTGGTCTGCGTCCATCATTTCTTTAGCTAATTTCAAGGCATCATTTTTGACGTTCACATTGTTCTCAGCTTGTTTGATGGCATCTGCGCGGTTGCTATCTGCTTTCTTAGCGGTTTCGACAGCTTTTGTTGCGCTTGAGATATTCGCATTTGCTTGTTCAATATCTTTTTCAGCTTGGGCAAGTGAGGCTTTTGCTTCGCCAAGTCCTGAACCATTTAGCGCGTCTTCAGCTGATTTTACATTAGCTTCTTTAGCGGTTACTGCTTTATCCGCTTCAGCTTTCTTACTTGTTGCGCTTGCAACATTAGCAGTTTCAGTTGCTACAGTCTCAGTTTGAGCTTTAATCGCTTCAGTAGACGATTCAGTTGCTTTTTGATTGGCTTCTTGAGCTTTTACGTTGGCGTCTTGTTTAGCTTTTGTAGCAGTAATATTTTCTTCTGTAGCATTTGCTTTAACGGCTTCCGCTGACTTCAAGTCCTCTTTAGCATTTGTCAAAGCAGTTTCGGTAGTTGTGACAGCTTTGTTAGCAGAAGTAGCTTCAGCTTTTGCTGTTTCACTTTCAGCTTCAACTTGTTTAACAGTAGACGCTTGAGCATCAAGAGCAGGCTTGATATCAGAAGATTTCTTCACTTCTGGTTTTGCATCAGCTACAGGTTTTGAAACAAGAGCTGGTTCATTGACAGCAGTTGTATCAACTGCTGTTGTAGTAGTTGCTTCCTGAGCAAATGCAGGCGCACCAACAGACGCAAGCGCAATAGCTGTTGAGGTTGTTAGGGTTTTTAGTTTCTTCATCATTTTCTCCTTTTAAGAGCTAATAGGATTGGTTTGACTGTTAAGTCAAACCATGATATATGTAGTATATCATGCAATTTTATATATTTTATAGCACTATTTTAACACATTTTTAGTTTACAGACAATATTTTTGTAAAACTTTGTTTATATATGGGTTATTTTCTAGTTTTATTCCATGTATTATGGTACATAAATGAGGTAAAACATGGAACCTATTCAATTAAAAAAATATATCGGTCAAAAAATTCGTACTATTCGCAAAGAAAAAAGATTAAGCCAACAACATCTCAGTGAAAAGGCTGGTGTGGGTATAGATTATATTTCCAACCTTGAAACCAAAGGTTCAAATATAAAGATTGATACACTAGAAAAGATTATTACAGCTCTTAATATCACACCATCAGAGCTATTTGAAAGCCGTATATCCCCAAAGAACCCACATCTAGAGTTATTAGCTGACCAATTAGCTCAACTTCCACAAAGAAGCCAAGAACAGCTCTTAGAAGCCTTCCAATTACTAATAAAAACTGTTAAAGAAAAACCAAACCGCTAAGATACACACATCTTAGCGGTTATTTTTTATTCCAAATATCCATCATCTGCATTTAATCTGTCATCAGCTTCTACAATATCTAGTGGTCTTGGAATTCCATAACCTCCAACAGCTCGATTATATTTTTCAACTTTTGCAACATCTTCATTAAATAAATCCATATCAAATCTTTTGCCCATAGCTGAAAATAGATTTTTTAACATGACAATAACAAGGTCTTTCTCGATGCGTTTATTTATTAAAAACCAATCAGCAACATCAACGAGTTCAGATTCATAATTTTCGAATGAAATTTTTTCTTGTAATGCTCTTTCTTTTTCAAGTTTTATTTTTCTTTTTTCTATACTCTTCATTTTCGATTCGTCGTTATAATAGTCTTCTATGATTTGATTTATAATCTTTTCATCATAGAATTTAGGATTCACTCCCAAATCAGGATTATGTTCATAATCTTGAAGAATTCTTCTGCTACTTTCTGCTGATAAATATAGCTTTTTTTTCAAAAAAGCACTTGTTCTATATGTTTTTCCGTTATAAATTTTTTCTTCAATAGATTTTTTAGCCATCTTTTACCTCTGTTTCTAAATAATCGATTAAGCACTATATTCTAATCGATTATTTTTCTTAACGAGAGTATAACACTTATTTTATATATAGTCAATAATCCATGATGTTCGTTTAAATTATGACCGTTTATAAACCTATTTTCTATTGTTATAAACGGTTATTTTTGTTATGATTATATTGTAGCAAAAGCAACTGCTACAAAATAAATAAATAAATAACAAGGAGGAATCCATGATGGCATTCTTTAAAAAAGTAAATGGCTACAGTGCTAGCCTTGCAAATGAAGCTCTTTCAAATGAGCTCGTTAAGTTGGCAGGTAAACAGTTAGAAACTCAATATGAATTTGAAAAAACTGGCGAAGTTATCAATGGCAAAGAAAAAATGAAGCGTACAGATAACGTTCAAAGTTATCAAGTATACGTTGCAACTGACAATCACAATCCCTTCAAAATAAAGTTTTTACCAGAACATAAACCAGACTTATCAAAAATAGATATTGGTGATATTGTTGAATTTGAAGATTTAGAAGCATTCGAAAATCAGTACGGACAACTTTATTTCAGGGCAAAAGATATTAAAAAGAAAGGAAAGTAACATATGGCTTTTTCAATGAATAAAAGCCAAAGTCAAGCTACATCAGCAACTTCTGCTGATGTAGTGGAATTTGGTAAAAACAAATTCGAATTAGAACAATTCATTTTGAGAAATTTGAATAATGCTCTCAATATCAATGATGAATCATCTTATTTAAACTCATTTGATATAAAAGTTCTAAGTAATGATACTGGATTTTTATTTACTCCGAATTTACCTGTATCATTTTCTTTAAGTAAAAAACTATACTTTGATATTTTAGCAATTTGCTCTGGTATTCTATATCCTTTTAAAACGCTATTAACTCAAAACAATGCCTATTTTGTCTCTTACGACACTACTAATCCAAACTTAGCTCGGGCTTTCTTTTTTCCATGGTTGGATGGTGTCCCAACGCGCTTAAAAATAGATAATTTACAAACTTTTATTAAAGAAAATGTATCAGAAAAACATATTCCTATAATGAAAAACAACGTTGCAATTGATATGACAAAGGTAGTCCATCTAGCAATAAGTGCGGCCAGCGGATCGGGGAAAACTCATTTTGCTCAATATCTCATTTATTGTTTAAAATCAATTACAAATCAAATTATCTGTATTGACCCTAAATTATCAGATATTTATTTATTAGCTAAGGAGCTAAATTTAGAAGTGTTCTCTCCAACCAAGGGTTCTAATTTGAATAGTTTTATTACAGAAGTCAACGAATTATTAGCTCGTATCATTAATAAGATATATGAACGTCAAGAGATATTATTAACAAAACCAAATACTAAGTTCGAACGCATTTATATTGTTATTGATGAGCTGTTAGCATTGGTACAAGGTAGTTCAAAACAAGCACGTGAAGCATTTTCTCAGTTACTAGGAACAATTGCTTTACTTGGTAGGCAAACAAATATTAGTCTAATTTTGTTAAGTCAGCGCTTTGATGCAACTGCTTTTGGAGGTAATACAGCAGTACGTGAACAAATTAACTGTATTGTTATCTTAGGTGAAGTAAATGCAAATACCTGCCAATTTTTGCTACCAAATACAAACGTTGACAATATAGTAGTACCTGCAGGTATTGGTACAGGTATTATCAAGTTTACAGATAGTGAACACAGAACTCACATAATGCCCTTGTTAACCCCAACTTACACGATTAGAAAGGAACAAAGTACATGAGAAATTATTTCAATAAATATAATGTAATTAATTTTACAGTCTTTATTTGGATTGTATCTTTCATTTTGGAGCGTCTAAGTCTATTTTTATTTTTTCAAATGAATTTAGAATCGTTCTATTATTTTGTAGTGTTCATTTGGATATTGCGTTTAATTACAGTAAGTGCATTTTCTATCTTGTTTTTTATAATTGTTTTAGATTTTGCGTCTCGTAATGTTGAATTCGATTATTTCAGAAACAGCATCAAATCATACGTCGCAACTTGGCAAATGAGACGATTTTGTAGGCAGATAAATGTAGAGCCAAGTTTGGAGGAATCTTCTCGTTACAGCAATTCAAAACAGGAAATTATCAGAAAAGCAAACCGTTCTCTATTGACATTAACTGTTGTTTACTATGAACAAAAAGCTGTTGCAACATGGACTTTTCCAGCGAATTGTGAAAGTTATAATATTATGGAAGAATTATTAACACAGGCTAAAAGAGAATTAAATCAGTTAGATAGTAGATATTTATTTAATGATTTCATTAGATTAGAAAATAGTAGAACATTCAGCTCAACAGCATTTAGAAAAAAATAATAGTGCGGTGTACTGCTGCTGAAGGCAGGCAGGTACACCAGCACCATAATTATTAAACCAACTACATCTAATGAAGAAGAATTTTATGTTGTGATGTGTCAAGTAAATATGATGTTTGTTTAGATGAGGACACACAGTTTTCTCCGTCTGTGTGTCCTCATCTAAACCATATCACAACAACTCAAAATCAACACACACTCTCTATTTTGTGTCAAAATCAGGAAGGATTTTTATGAAGATTAATCAAAATGATAGAAAAAGAAAATTTTTTGGTCAAATTTCATTTGAATATGAACATAATGCAAATTCAGAATTAACTGAAAAAGATTTTCGTGAATCAGTTATTCAACGGATTAAAGAATATTGTAAAAATGAAGAAGATAGGTATCATATTATTTTTCATGATAAAGATTTGAAAGACGACGGAAGTTCAAAACCATTACACGCACATTTTTATATTGATTTCAAACATGCACATACTTACTCATCGGTATTTAAGGCTTTATCAATTTCAAGAGAACAAAATTTAGAATTTGTTCGTAGTTCAATTAAAACATGCAGATATTTAACGCATCGCAATGAGCGTAACATGGAAGAACACAAATTCCCCTACGAGGTTTCGGAAGTCATTTCATCAGAAAATACAAACTATATTGATGATATCATGGGAAAAATCAAAAACCACAGCAAAGAAAAGGCTGATAATGGTTTAGAAATCGATGAATATTGTTTAGAATTAAGTTATCAAATCTCAGAGGAAGGATTACTTATAATGGAAGCGAAACAACAATTATTTGAGCAATTCACACAACGGATAGCACAAAAAGCATGGAATTCAAATAAAAGACAATTTGAGGAAAACAGACAAGAATTTATTCAAAAAGAGTTTATTCGTATGAGCAAGGGCGAACGAAATCACACAGGTATTTATATTCAAGCTGAAGGGGGGACAGGAAAATCATATCTAGCACGCTTACTTGCAGAAGAACATGATAGATTAGGCGCACATACCCCATCCATCAATAAGAAACGATTCGATTTGGGTTCAGGTTATAAAGGGGAAAAAACGATTGTAATCAATGAATTAGATGCAAGTTGTGGCATGACATTTCGAGAGTTATTTCAGATACTTGAACCAGATTCAGCCACACAGTTAAGTTCACGGTTTAAAGATGCGTATATCATCAATGATTTAACAATTATTACAAATTCAGATAGTTATTGGGATTGGTGTGATTCGTGGTTTGGAAAGAAAAATAAAGAATATCATCAATTAATGCGAAGAATTAGATTTGTAATCAAAATGGTTCATGATGAAAAGAATAAGGATATCAAAATTGAATTATGGAATTACACAGCTATACGTGATTTAAAAGAAAAAGCGAAACAATCATTTAAAAAATTAGATACCTACACACTAAAAAGTGTAGAAAATGAAGAAGAATTTCGAAAAATTGCATCAAATATCTTAAAAAAGATAAATGACGCGAAAAATATCAACACAAAAAAAGTTATCGCTACAAACTCAACCGACCAAAGCGAGGCTAGCGATAACTCAAAATAGTAGAAATAATAAACACTATTTCTGCTTCTATTTTATCATAGAAAGAGAAAAATTCATATGACAGATAAAATTTTAATAAAAATAGACAATTTAGAAATAAATCTTCCCAACACACACATTGTAGTTGAAAAGGAAGAGTATCTTAATCTGAAGAAGAAAGCGTCTGCTGGTCAATATATGACTCTAAACGATGTTTTAGAAATGGTTTCAGTATCTCGACCCTGGCTTTTAGAAAAAGTTTTATATCGTGTTGATATTCGTTCAAAAATCGATATTGAAAAGAATAAAGATGGTTTTGTAAAATATCCACAAAATCAGGGCGGAAAATATATCTTTCTCGCCTCTAAGACGAGAGCTTTTTTTGAACAGCATTTTTCAGAATTATTAAAAGAGAAATGATATAATAGCCAAGACGATGTCTTGGTTATCATCTTTTTAAAAAGAAAGGATAATCATATGGCAATTTCATACAGACAAAGAGGGAAAAAGAAAAATTGGGATTATAGAATATTTGATAAAAATAAAAAGGTAGTAGCTTCAAACTCAGGCTTCAAAACAAAAAAAGAAGCGATGCTGGAAGCAAGTAAAATTGAATTAGAACTATTAAACGGTAACATAATTGATTCAAATATATCTCTATATCAATTGTGGGAGAAATGGTATAATCTGCAAATAGTTCCCCTGAATAAAAGTCAAGGGACAATTGCACATCACAAACATAGAGGTAAACTTATTTTAGATTATTTCAAAGATAAATCCGCTACTAATATCAATTTTAGTGAGTATCAAGAATTTATCAACGAATACGCAAAAAGAGTTGGAAAAGATACGGTTCGGCGATTAAATGCGGAAGTTAGAAAAGTCATTCAATTCGCGAAAAAAGATAAGTTATCAATCATTGATTTTACAGATGGTGTGGTTATTACAGGGCAAGCAAGGCGAAAGATAAAAAAAGAAAAAGCTATAACAAGTTCGAAAGATTATCATAAGTTATTGAAAGAGATAAAACATAATATTGAACTGAAGTTTAATATTATTGACTATCTTCTCTTTACTCAATTAAAAACTGGCTTGCGTTTCGGTGAGGTGCTAGGCTTAACATGGGATTGCATTTTGAATAAAACTCAAGAAGTCAAAACATATAGGCGCTACGACCCACGTAAACAAGAATGGCGACCACCAAAAACAGCTACTTCTGTTCGAACTATTCCAATTGATTCAGAAACATTGAATGTTTTGAATCAATTAAAAGAAATTCAAAGTAGAGCTATTGAACAAACAAATATCAAAAATAAAGAAAATCATATTTTTTTCGATTTGTATACTATTGTTCCTTCAAATCACGAAGTGAATAAGCGTTTAAGAGAGCATCTCAAAAAGTTAAAACTCAATCCAATCGATTTATCAGCTACAGGTATTAGACACACGTACGCAAGTATTATGTTAGGCTATGGGATTGATATTTGGGTTATAGCTTCAAACATGGGACACAAAGATATTACACAAATAACTCAAACATATGGTCACTTAATAAAGGAAAAAGAAGAATCAGAAAACAAACGTGTTAGAGAGTTATTGAGTCAATAATTTTTTTATAAAAAAGTTGACCAAAAAGTGACCAAAATCAAAAAAGACCTTGAAAAATCAAGGTCTAAGACTATTATATCAACCCACTACAGTTGACAAAGAGCCAAAACTAGTTTCATTCTTGAACTCTTCCATATTATTATCTATTGAAATTCCTTAACATCTCCATCGTAGAGCGACCATTCTTTACTGAAAAAGCGCTCATTTAGATGGTAGGTAGGAGCTGGTGTAGGATTGGATAGGAAAGGATCAACTGCCTTGTCAAAAGCCAACCAACCCAACCAACCAAGGTGAATGGTGTCCTTCATAAAGAAAGGCTCCCCGCCGTCCTTAGAAAAATCTGCTATGTTGGTAAAACCTTGACTTTCTAACTGATATCGAATCTTCTGCACTGTTTGTTGATACATATCCTCTCGTAAACCAGCATAATCCATCCATTTTTTATTAACAGGCGGAATGATAAAAATCGGGTTTACCTTAGATTTGGAAAATTGGGTTAAGACCAACTGCAAGTCATTATATTCTGGAGACTTGAGATAAGTATAAGTTTTCTGAGAATCCTTTAATTTCTTAAAATCCTTCTTAATCTGCGTATTATAGAAATAATTTTCCATTCCAAGATCATTATTAGACGTATTCTTTTCTGCATCTGCTTTAACAACATCTTCTATGGCTTGATAAGAAAACTGGTCTGGTAAGGTTTTCAAATACTTAACTACATGCTTATCGTAGTTGGCATAACCTCTGAAAGAAAATTGACCAAAGAGTATCGACTGTCTCTCATTAAAACGAGACATTAAAGCAACTAAATCATAATCTGTTTCTGAAAGAGATTCTCCTTTAGCCAATTTCATAATCATATCTTTATTAGCTACATGAGGATACTGTTGAAGGAGGCGACTTGCTGCATATTGACTCGCTTGATCTCCCGACTGATTTTCTAAAAAACTAGTTAACTGATCTCCGTTGAAATACTGTTGAAAAGCTGCTGGTTCGTATCCATTTTTACTAAACCACTGAGGTGAAATAACAAAGACAGCTTGCTTATTTTCCAGTTGCGGTAACATCTGTTGCATCCCAAAATACTGATTAAGGGAGGCAGCTCCTCTCTGACCTAACAAATAAGGTCTATAGGAGCGATTGTATTTTTCCGCCAATACTGAAGGATGGGCACTATCAAAACGTAACCACTCACTCGATCCAAAAAAAGGAACAAATCTTAAATCAGAATCTGACAGAGCCCTAACTTTTTGAAATCTTTCTTTAAAACTATCAATTGTAGTTGCTGCTGCCGATCGCTTTTCCTTTATGATATCATGAGCACTACCAGTAGGGAAGAAGAAAATCAAGAGGTAAACCAACAAACCAGCTATCAAGACCGGTCCGAAGATCATCCATAAGCGTTTAAGCATTTTGTAGCTCCACAATACCAGCTATGATTTTATTAGCTGTATTCCAGTCGTCGCGACCAAACTCTGTTACAGGGACACGAATGTCAAAACGGTTCTCAATCTCCACAATCAATTCAACCGTTCCCATACTATCCAAGACACCTGCATCAAAAAGATCTTCATCCATCATGTCAGAAACATCTTCCATAAACAACTCATCAATAATTTCGATAACTTCTGATTTGATATCCATATTTTATTTCCTTTTATTTTTTAAACCATAAATCATTCAAAAATCCAGAAAAGATTAAGAATGACAGCATGACGACATGGAAGGTGACAACCATGCCAAGCAACTGAATCCAGCGATTCTCAGGTAGAACAGCCTTCCCTGCTTTTTTCCGTTCCTTATTGAGCGTTTTTTTCTTGCGAATCCAAGCGTCATTGATAACCAGTCCAATCCCATGAAAGAGTCCATAGGCGATATAGTACCAGGTCACACCGTGCCAAAATCCCATAATCAGCATATTTACAATGTAGGCCACACTTGAGGTTACATTACGATTTTTAAAGACCTTCTTTCTGGTCAATACCATGACCATCCGCATAAACACAAAGTCACGGAACCAGAAAGAAAGACTCATGTGCCAACGATTCCAAAACTCCTTTAAATCCCTTGATAAAAAGGGCTTGTTAAAGTTGATGGGACTACGGATTCCCATTAAGTTTGAGATAGCTAAGGCAAACATAGAGTAACCTGCAAAGTCAAAGAAGAGCTCCAGACCAAAGGTATACATAACCGCTAAAGCATAGAGGTTAAAGAAACCACCTGATTGCAAGGCTAAATTCTTCAGAGGAGGCAACAAGGTCTCTCCTAAAACATGAGCTAGGATAAACTTATACAAAAAGCCCCACATGATATAGCGAACAGATTCATCCAGCATATCCATCAACTCATCCCGCTCAGGAATGGTCTGATAATTTTCATTAAAACGCTTAAAGCGATCAATTGGACCACTTGAAAAAGTCGGCATGAAGAGTAGAAAGCGGAGGAATTCCCAGAGGGTAAAATCCTTAATCACTCCATCTCTCAGCTCGATGATAATCCCAACCGAACGAAAGGTCAGGTAAGAAATTCCCAAGAACCCAAGCAAAGACTGTGTTCCATTGATAGCTGGTTGCACCTTGACAAAGACAATCGGAAGGAGGGACAGAAAACTAACTAGATAGAAGACCCACTTGCCATCCTTACTTTTTCGATAATGCTTGTAGAAAAGCAAGAGCAATATCTCCCAGCAAAGGTAGATACCCAAGGCAGCCAATTGATTAGTCTTCCCACCTACCAACATGGTGACGATAAAGAAGAGGCTAACCAGCACTTCATACCAGGCAAAGCGTTTCTTAAAAAAGAGGCCAATAAAGATAGGTAAGGTTGCAGCAATCACATAGACAAAATACTGAGGATTGCCGTATGGCTCTAAATGAGGAAGCTGTTGAAAGAACTCCATCATCTCTCATTCACCTCGTTAATCAATCCTTTGATATCAATTTTTCCATTTGGAGTCAGTGGCAAACTATCTCGATAAAGGAATTTAGACGGCATCATGTAGGACATCATGATGTCTGTCAAGTCTTCCTTAATCGCCTTGGTAATATCGATATCACGTTCAAACTGCTCGCGGACACCATCTTTTAAGATGACATAGGCTAGTAGATTTTGTACCTTGTGGTCTTTATTATAACGTGGAACAGCAACAGCAGACTCGATAAAGCGAGACTTATTAAGGTTTTGAGAGACATCTTCCAACTCAATGCGGTAACCGTTGAACTTGATCTGGAAGTCCATGCGTCCGCCGTAGAGAAGCAAGCCCTCATCTGTCATAGTTCCCACATCGCCTGTGTGATAGGCTGGCAGTCCTTCGAACTCAAAGAAGGCTTCCGCTGTTTTTTCAGGATTGTTCATATAGCCTTTTGACACAGCTGGTCCAGAAACAATGATTTCTCCCTGTTCCCCATTTGGTAGTTTATTACCTTCCTCATCAATGATAAATGTTGGAGAATCAGCCTTGGTATAGCCGATTGGGAGGCGTTTGAGAGTCGCTAACATCTCATCTGTCACGGCAACTGCTGACAGAGCCACTGTCGCTTCTGTTGGGCCGTAGGCATTGATAATACGAGCATGCGGGAAACGTTCGCGCAGTTTTTGAGCCGTTTTGACCGTCAATTCTTCGCCATCAAAGTAGAAATGCGTGATACCAGGCATTTTCTCGCTATTAAAGTCTTCTGACAACATGGCCATATCTGCAAAAGAAGGGGTTGATGTCCAGATAGCGATTGGCAATGAAAAGATGGTCGCAAAGAGTTGCTTAAAGTTCTGAGTAATGGCTGAAGGAAGGGCAAAAAGCGTACCACCCAGTGCCAAGGTCGGCGCCCAGTACATGACAGACAGGTCAAATGAGTAAGGTGGCTGAGCCAGCATTTGTGGACGACTTGGCGTCGCAAATTCCTTGTCCGTAATCATCCAATTGGTAAAGCTGAGGAGGTTATCATGTGAAATCTGCACTCCCTTAGGCTTACCAGTCGTACCAGAAGTAAAGATGATGTAGTAATTATCATCACCCTTGACTGGATGCGTGATCTCATAGCTATTTCCTTGAGCAAAGGCTTCCTTAACCTGAGCTAGAGTCATCATTGGTGTAGAAACCTGCTCCAATGGGAAGTCTGAGATCGCAATAATCAAGCTTGGCTCTGCTACTTCTAAAATTGCCGAAACTCGCTCCAAGGCCGAATGGCTGTCAATGGGAATGTAGGCATGTCCTGACTTAGTCAGTGCTACAAAAGTTGCCAACATTTCATATTCTTGGCCTCCAAAAACGACTACAGGAGACTTCTCTGGTAAATCCAGTTGATCGATGGCTGCAGCCAAACTATCCGAATCAGTCTTTAAATCTCCATAAGTGTGTTCCTGCCCCAAAACATTATAAACAGGATAGCTAGGCTGTGTCTGAGCAAAATGCTCAATGGTTTCAATCATATCTACTATTGGTTTATTTGACACAATAGGGGTTCTCCTTCAAGTTAAAATTCATTATAGATAAAGCCTCCTTGACCCTGACCAAGATAGCTAAAGAAGTAAAGCAGCCCTAGAAAGATAAGAAAATACAAGGCTGTCCGACCAAGAAAAAGGTACAATTCTTTTCTTTGTTTCATCAAGAAAAACCATTCATTTCTGTAATTTTTGTTAAAATAAGATGAACTCTTACTATAGTATTTTTCTACCATTGTACCACTTTATAGGGTGGTTTTTCAATTGTTTACCGTACATTTTCACTACATTTCAGCTTGTTTTAAGGATTATGCGGTTTTTCTATGCATATTTTTAAAAAAAGCCTGAGATTTCCATCTCAAGCCCTATCAAAAATAATTGTTTTCTAGATTAGAAAAGTGAGAATACAAGCACAGCCAAGGCTGCTCCGATAACAGGTCCTACAACAGGAATCCAAGCATAAGACCAGTCTCCGTCTCCCTTGTTTGGAATTGGCAAGATGCTGTGCATGATACGAGGTCCAAGGTCACGCGCAGGGTTCAAGGCATAACCTGTTGTCCCACCTAGTGATAGACCGATACCGACAATCAAAGTCCCCACCGCAAAGGTTCCGATACCTGCCTGAAAGTCGTAAAGACCCAAAGCAAAGATTGTCAAGACCAAAACAAAGGTTCCAATGATTTCGCTAATCAAGTTTGATACAGTATCCTTAATAGCTGGACCAGTGCTGAAAGTAGCCAAAATATTTCCTGAGTTTTCTTCTGCTTCGTAGTGAGGTTTGAATTGCAACCAAACCAAAACCTGACCCAGCATAGCCCCTGCGAACTGAGCTAGGATGTAAGGGAAAACGGAAGCCCAAGGCAAACCACCTTTTAAAGCCACACCAATTGTCACAGCTGGGTTTAAATGAGCTGGACTGAGCTTCCCAGATACAAAGACCGCAACCGCAACTGCAATCCCCCAACCCATAGTAATCACAATCCAACCTGCATTGTTGCTCTTGGTTTTAGGAAGAACCACACCTGCTACAACACCATTCCCTAGAAGAATCAGGATTAAAGTCCCTAGAAATTCTCCAAATAATTCATTCATCATATTTTTGTCTCCATTAAAAAGGAGGAGAGGGTAGACTAGGAGTCCTGCCCGCCACCTCTTTTATTTTTTCTTAATTTTTTAATTCTGCTAAATCGTTGTTAGCAAGAGCTGCTTCGACATCCGCACGGTAGACTGCTTTTTCTTCTTCTGACCAGTCATAGAATCGTCCCATTTCATCCAAAACTGGCTCAACGATGCTATCCAAACTATCACGCATAAAGAGCATATGGTTGGTACGACGAAGGAGGAAGTCAACTGGGCTAAGAGCCAACTCATTGCGCATTGCATAATGCAGAGACAAGGTGTCTGCCAAGCTGAGTCCTGGCGCTTGTTCCAAGCTGTGGGCAAGGGCAAATACCTTCGGTGCATTTGAACCGTATAGATTTGCGAGATAGTGAGCTTCCTTGCTATCCAAACCACGTGACACTCCAAGTTGAGCAAAAGCTTCAATTTCTGAGTCCACATTTGCTGGGTTCAATTCTCCACCTGAAACAGGGTAAGTCTTAGAATTGATGAGTTTAAAGCTACGGTCAAATTCTGCTTTGAGGATTTCAACCACGCGTTCCATAGCTCCTTCAGCCATCTTACGGTAATCTGTGATTTTACCACCAGCAAGGGTCAAGAGACCATTGTCATCACGATCCAAGCTAGAACCACGTGAAACTGCAGATGGATCCAAATGTTTCTCAGAAGTACTGCTTTCAAGCTTGCTGACAGCAGCCTCAACATCTTCACGCGTTTTTTCTTTAGAGAGATAAGATTCAACAGTCGCAATCAAGTTGTTAAAGCTTTCATCACTGATGGTTCCGTTATTTCCTCCATTGTAGTCAGAAGCGCTATTGCCTGCAATCAATGGACGAAGACCTGCCCAGCTACTTTCAATATCTTGAACAGTAATATTTGCTTCTGGGAAGCGGTTGTTTACAATACCAAGTAAGTAATCAACATCTTCTTGAGTTACTTTTGGATGTTCTAAATCACCTGTATAGTCTGTGTCTGTTGTACCAAAGTAAGTCTTGTTTTCACGTGGGAGAACAAAGACCATACGACCATCACCCAAACCTGTGTCAAAGTAAACTGGCTGTGACACCTTTATCTTGCTTGAATCCACTACCAAGTGAACTCCCTTAGTTGGACGCATTTGTGAGAATTGTGTTCCCTTATTAGATAAATTGCGTACTTTGTCACTCCAAGGACCTGTTGTGTTAATAACCAGACGGGCCTTGATTTCAAAGACTTGGTATGTCAACAAATCACGAGCTACGACACCTGTAATCTTGCCACTTTCGTCAAAGAGGAAGCCTTCTGCTTTAACGTGGTTGGCAATGAGGGCACCGTCTTGGTTGGCACGTTTGATGTTTTCAATCACGAGACGCGCATCGTTGTTACGGAAGTCAAGGTAAACCCCACCTCCTACCAAGCCTTCTTTCTTCAAGTTTGGTTGACGTTCCAAGACTTCTTCCTTGCTCAAGACCTTGTTAGCAGCTGGCGTATTGTTAACCCCTGCCAAAAGGTCGTACAAATCCATGGCTACTTTCAGACGGAAGAGGCTAAAGGTAGCTCCATCTTCATCGTAAACTGGCAAAAGCATTGGATCTGGTTTTGGAATGTGTGGAGCGATTTGTTGAACCACTGCACGTTCAGAAACTGTATCTGATACCACTTCTACGTCAAATTGTTTGAGGTAACGCAGACCTCCGTGAACCAATTTTGTTGAACGGCTAGATGTTCCTTCTGCGAAGTCCTGCATTTCAATCAAACCAGTATCTAGACCACTAGCTGCTGCCTGTAAAGCTACACCAGCCCCTGTGATTCCTCCACCGATAATCAAGAGGTCCAGGGTACGTTCCTGCATTTTTTTAATTGATAATTCACGTGTTTTCTTTGAAAATTCCATACTTACACACTTTCTAACTGAGTCGCTTTATTCTCCCAGTATTAGTCGTCTACTTCCGCAAAGACTTGAGTTGCTTTCACAGCCTTCTTCCAGCCTTTGTAGAGTTGTTCCTTGCGGGATTCGTTCATAGATGGTTCAAAGAGTTCTCCTGTCTCATTCAAGAGTTTCAACTCATCCAAGTCTTTCCAATAGCCCACTGACAAACCTGCTAGGAAAGCTGCCCCTAGAGCTGTTGTTTCTAAGTTTTTGGCGCGTGCGATGTCGATTCCCAAAATGTCAGCCTGGAACTGCATGAGGAAGTTGTTCATAGCTGCACCACCATCTACTTTCAAGACCTGGATAGCTGTCTGCGCATCCACTTGCATGGTGTCGATGATGTCACGTACTTGATAAGCAATTGATTGAAGAGTTGCCTTGATAAAGTCTTCCTTGCTTGTTCCACGAGTCAAACCAAAGACAGAACCGCGAGCATTTTGGTTCCAGTATGGTGCTCCTAGTCCTGTAAAGGCTGGAACTACATAAACTTCATCATCATTGTGAGAATCACGAGCATATTTTTCAGATTCTGGTGAACTGTCAACCATGCGAAGACCATCACGAAGCCACTGAATCGCACTTCCTGCGATGAAGATAGAACCTTCTAAAGCATAGTAGACCTTGCCATTGATACCGTAACCAATTGTTGTCAAGAGGTTGTTTTCAGACAACTGCATTTCTTCCCCAGTGTTCATGATGATGAAAGAACCTGTTCCATAAGTATTTTTAACCATACCTGGTTCAAAGGCCAACTGTCCAAAGAGAGCTGCCTGTTGGTCCCCTGCCATACCTGAGATTGGCACTTCTCCACCATAGAAGTGGAATGGGGCTGTCTTACCGTAGATTTCAGAGTTAGAACGGACTTCTGGCAACATAGCCTTAGGAATATTGAGGATTTCTAAGATTTCATCATCCCATTTGAGTTCTTTAATATTGTAGAGCATGGTACGAGCTGCATTTGAGTAGTCCGTTACGTGAGCCGCACCGTCTGTCAATTTCCAAACCAACCAAGTATCGATGGTACCAAAGAGCAACTCCCCTTTTTCAGCTCGCTCTTGAGCGCCCTCTACATGGTCCAAAATCCAACGAACCTTGGTAGCTGAGAAGTAAGCATCGATAATCAAACCAGTCTTTTCATGGAATTTTTCCACATAACCTTGGCTTTTTAGTTGCTCAGCCAAAGGTGCTGTCTGACGTGATTGCCAAACGATAGCGTTGTAGATAGGAAGTCCTGTTTTCTTATCCCAGACAACCGTTGTTTCACGCTGGTTGGTAATCCCGATTGCCTCGATTTGACTTGGTTTCACACCACTTTCGATGAAAGCACCCGCAATAACAGACTGTACAGAATTCCAAATTTCATTGGCATTGTGTTCTACCCAACCTGCGTGAGGGAAAATTTGAGTGAACTCTTTTTGACTAGAGCTAACTTTTTCTCCTTTTTTATTAAAGATAATGGCACGAGAACTTGTTGTTCCCTGGTCAATGGCCATAATGAATTTTTCTTGTGACATGTGATGTCCTCCTCATAAAGATCTTGAGGATGTCTCCTCTTTACACTAACTAGTATACAAAATAAAGCGCTTTCTTGTTTATCAACTTTTTTTAATTTTTAAAAAAATGTGAGGAGATTGTGTAAATTTCACAAAAAAGACCTGAAACAACCAAGCCTTTTAAGTGAATAATAACTGACGAATCCCTGCCAAATCTTCCATATCCAAGTCGTTTTTTAAATAATAGACTGGTGTTTGTTCCTTCTTATGAATCGGGTTATTGGTAACCAGCAAATCATAATGTCGAGTTCGGTCATAGGCTTCAATGGTAATAAAACGATTGTATTCCAAATACCGTTTCAAAATGGCTGCCATCCTTGAAAAGACAAGAAAACCAGATGTCAAATCCAGACCAATCCGCATATGCTGGCCACCATTTTCAGCCATATATTCGATCAACTGGAGCCATTCCCAGAGAATTTTCTTATCCAAATCCGTCCCCTGCTGAAAAGCGGGCAAGGCATGAAAAATCTCCTCTGCTGTTTCCCTAAAATCATGTTCCATCAGGAAATATGGATGACGATTCTCTAACTGGTACTTGTAGCGATCCTGTAAAATATAGCCCTTATAGAGATAGACTTGAGCACAAAGCTGACTGAGTTCATAGGTGACATGGTCCTCTGTATAACCGCCCAGCAAATCCTCCTTCTTCATTTCTTGAATCAATTGCGTCAGCAAATCTGCCAACTGCCCTCCAAAACCAAGGATATACTCCATGGTATGAAGGGGAAGAATACGATGAGACAAGAGGAAAGAAAAGAAAATCATCATCTCTCCATCCTCAGTTCCTAGAGGAAGATGTTGCCCAGCAAAAAAGGACGGAGCCTTTCTGAGCAAACGAAGGTAGAAAATATTGTCAAAATACCCTTGCATTTTCTCTTCTATCACTTGAAACTGACAAGCATTGACCCGAAGGCGTTGTTGACTAATGTGAGCCCAGAGAATCAAATCTAATTTCTGCCCCGAAGACAAACTCGCACCGCAGATTTCTTCTAGTGTAGCAATTTCCTGCTTTCTCTCTGGTTTCTGCATGTGGCTTTCCCACTCCTGACTGGACCAGACCTTGCGGAAAAGACAGAAATAGAAATAGCGAATCTGATGCTCTGGACCTCGCCAACGTCCATTTTGGATAGATAAATCAAATTCTGACAAAATCTGATTTAAACTAGCCAAATGGCGCCCAAGTGTTGCCTCACTAATCATCAATTCTTGAGCCAGCTGATGGGCTAAAAACTGTTGATGATAGAGAAGATAGACCACAATCTGGTATTTAATAGCATTTTCCAAAAACAAGCTCCGGATATCTCTCCCCTTGGTAGCTGCACCGATTGACAGACGCAGATTTTCATCTTCTAAGGATATGTTTAGCTCTAAACCACTGTCCGAAGCCTTATCATTGAGCAGGGTGACATATTTGGTTAGGGTTGCTTTTGAAAATCCTGTCTCCTCCATTACAGCCTTGACAGTCGTCTGAGACTCTTGTAATAGAAAGGAAAGGATTGAAAATTGGCCAGATTCAGCCTTTTCCATCAAATCTCCTAAATACATTTGTTACCCCTTTCATTTTCTACCTTAAGCATAGCATAAATCTTAGAAATGCTGAAATAATCTGTTTCTCTTTTTATTTACCTGCTGATTTCCTGGTCCATTATCCTGAAAATCAGCAAACACACGGCTCCCCCTTTGGGCATTTTTATGCTAAAATAGTAGCTATGGATAAAATTATTAAAACTATATCAGAAAGCGGAGCCTTTCGTGCTTTTGTCCTTGACAGCACAGAAACCGTCCGCACTGCTCAAGAAAAACACCAAACCCAAGCTAGCTCAACTGTAGCGCTTGGTCGAACTCTTATCGCTAGCCAGATTCTCGCAGCCAATGAAAAAGGAAATACTAAACTAACAGTTAAGGTGCTGGGATCTAGCTCACTAGGTGCCATCATCACCGTCGCTGATACCAAGGGGAATGTCAAAGGTTACGTTCAAAATCCAGGTGTCGATATCAAAAAGACTGCAACTGGTGAAGTCCTAGTCGGACCTTTTGTTGGAAATGGTCAATTCCTCGTTATCACAGACTACGGCATTGGAAATCCTTACAACTCTATGACTCCCCTCATCTCTGGAGAAATCGGTGAAGACCTGGCCTTTTACCTGACTGAAAGCCAACAGACCCCTTCTGCTGTCGGCCTCAATGTCCTTTTAGACGAAGAAGACAAGGTCAAGGTTGCAGGTGGTTTCCTAGTTCAAGTCTTGCCGGGAGCCAAGGAAGAAGAGATTACCCGATTTGAAAAACGCATCCAAGAAATGCCAGCTATCTCAACGCTTCTCGAAAGTGAAGACCATATCGAAGCCCTCCTCAATGCTATCTACGGTGACGAGGCCTACAAGCGTCTTTCTGAAGAAGAAATCCGTTTCCAATGTGACTGTAGTCATGAGCGCTTTATGAACGCTCTTGCTAGTCTTCCAAGCTCAGACTTACAGGAAATGAAAGAGGAAGACCACGGGGCAGAAATCACTTGTCAATTCTGCCAAACGACTTACAACTTTGATGAAAACGACCTGGAGGAACTCATTCGTGACAAATCTTAATACACCTTTTATGATTGGCAATGTTGAGATTCCCAATCGTACCGTTTTAGCGCCTATGGCTGGCGTGACCAACTCAGCCTTTCGTACCATCGCAAAAGAGCTCGGAGCTGGACTCGTTGTCATGGAAATGGTCTCTGACAAGGGAATCCAATACAACAACGAAAAAACCCTGCATATGCTTCATATCGATGAAGGCGAAAACCCAGTCTCTATCCAACTATTTGGTAGTGATGAAGACAGTCTAGCACGCGCAGCAGAATTCATCCAAGAAAACACCAAAACCGATATCGTGGATATCAACATGGGCTGCCCAGTTAATAAAATCGTGAAGAACGAAGCTGGTGCTATGTGGCTCAAGGATCCAGACAAGATTTACTCTATCATCAACAAGGTCCAGTCTGTCCTTGATATCCCACTTACTGTCAAAATGCGTACCGGCTGGGCTGACCCATCTCTGGCAGTAGAAAATGCCCTCGCTGCTGAAGCTGCAGGTGTTTCTGCCCTCGCCATGCATGGCCGTACCCGTGAACAAATGTATACAGGTCACGCAGACCTTGAGACCCTTCACAAGGTCGCTCAAGCTCTGACCAAGATTCCATTTATCGCTAATGGTGACATCCGTACAGTTCAAGAAGCCAAGCAACGCATCGAAGAAGTAGGTGCTGATGCAGTCATGATTGGTCGCGCTGCCATGGGAAATCCCTACCTCTTCAACCAAATCAACCATTACTTTGAAACAGGAGAAATCCTACCTGATTTGACCTTTGAGGACAAGATGAAAATCGCCTACGAACACTTGAAACGCTTGATTAACCTCAAAGGGGAAAACGTCGCAGTTCGTGAATTCCGTGGCCTCGCTCCTCACTACCTCCGTGGAACATCTGGCGCTGCCAAACTCCGTGGAGCCATTTCACAAGCTAGCACCCTAGCAGAGATTGAGGCACTCTTGCAGTTGGATAAGGCTTAAAATGGTTCATACTGCTCTACTAATTATCGATATGCAAAAAGCATTTGATAGCCCTATCTGGGGAGAACGAAATAACCCTCAAGCTGAACATCAAGCATTGAGGTTACTAGCATACTTTCGTAAACACGCTCTTCCAGTCTTACATGTTCAACACATATCTGACAATCCCCAGTCGCAATTTCATAACAAACAAAATCAGGTGTTTAAAAGTGGATTTGAACCGATTACCTCAGAACCTGTCTTTCAAAAAATGGTTAATAGCGCCTTTATTGGAACAAATCTTGAAACATATTTACGAACAAATCAGATTTGTCATTTAGTCGTTGTTGGTTTGACCCTGCCTCATTGTGTATCTACTACGACACGAATGGCAGCAAATCTTGGTTTTGAAGTCACTCTACTAGCAGATGCTACTGCCAGTTTTACCCTATCTAACAAAAACGGTCAGACCATCTCTCCTGAGACTATCCATGAGATTCATCTCCTTTCTCTACAAGATGAATTCGCTCAAATTCTTACTACAGAAGAATTTTTAACCCAAGTGCAAGTATAAAATAATCCGTCAACTCTTATTGAGCTGACGGATTTTCTTTGACTGTAAAAATTCAAATAATGAGAGCTATTATTGACTCAAAGCAACACTGGAAACCTTACCATCCGCTCCTGTTGTAATTTGGATGATTTTTCCTCCACCAATTTTGGCATTATACTTACCATCATCAAGAGTATAAGAATAGCCTTTGATAGAGTAATTTTCTTTCTTTCCATCAGAAGATTCTACTGTGAATTGACCTCCTGATGAAACTGTAATGGTTTCACCATTGGCTCCCTTCCAATTGCCCGCTGCAGCTGAGAAATCACCATCTACCATGGTTAAAACACCCTTGTAGCGTTTATTTTGCTCTGCTTGTTTGTCTTGAAGTTTGCGGTCAGTTGTAGGATCATAGCTTGATTGGTTAGACTGGGCTTGAGGAGCTTGTTGAGTTGAAGGAGCCTGAGCAGGAGTTTGTTGACTAGCTACCTGTTGATTAGCCACTTCTTGACCTTGTCTTTGTTCTGGTGTCGCTTGTGATGTCCTTGCAGTTGCTGAAGATTGATCAGTAGACGCCTTGGCCTTTTCAGATGAAGCTGAGCTTGAGGACTTCTGAGTCTTGCTTTCTTTGCTAGCAGAAGCTGCTTTAGAACTTGATGATTGGCTTGTCTTAGCAGAACTGCTTACTTGAGTTGTTTCCTTTTTATTTCCACAAGCTCCTAATAATAGGGTAGAAGCCAATACAGTTGCTGCCATCAATTTGATATAGGTTTTCTTTTTCATTTTTCTACTCCTTTGTAATATTTTAGAAATATAAAGAAATCTTTTTGTAATATAATTGTAACATTCCGATTTAAATATGTCAACAATTTATCTAAACTATTTTAAAAATCTCACATAATTTAGACACCTTTACTCCTCCTACTCTTCTATTCGTAATAAAACAGAAAAAAATTCCTATTTTGATTAAAATTGTTTAAACCCCCTTTGTGTAATCGCTTGCATTATTGAGTGTGAAGGAATATAATAACATTGAAATAGAATATAGGAGGTGCACTCTCATGCTAAATAAGTATTTCAAGTATCTTCCTTGGCTGATTTTAGATGCTTTCGCTTCTTACGGGGCAGCTACTCATTACGCTCAAACAACATTTGATTTGTTCTTCTTAACTATCGTTTTTATGATTGTCTACGTAGCTTTATTGTATTTACACGAAACCTATTTAAAATATAAATACAAAGACTTCTTTACTCACATATTGAGTAATCCTAAGAAAGATAGCCACCCCTAAAAACAGTCGCAACAGCAAAACCATCTCATGATGGTACATAAAGAGGTCGGGAACTTTGTCCCGACCTCGCTTTTTATACAATATCAAATTTTAACTGGCCTGCTTTGACACCAATCTTAAGTGTCTTACCTGCTACTAATTCTCCCTTGAGAAGAAGTTCTGCCAACTTGTCTTCCACTTCTGTTTGCAGGGTTCTGCGAAGTGGACGAGCTCCCATCTCTGGGTCATATCCTTGATTTGCCAACAATTTCAGTGCGGAAGCTTGTAATTTCAAGTCAATTCCTTTTTCAGCCAAACTTGCCACTAAAGGTTTGACCATAATCTTCACCACTTCCTGCATATTGTCGCTAGATAGGCTATGGAAGACAACCTTTTCATCAATACGGTTGATAAACTCAGGTCTATAAGCCTTTTTCAGTTCTTCAAACATGCGTTTTTCCATATTCTCCTGATCAAAACGGATATCCTTAGCTCCAAAGCCAACTGTCTTGTCATCCCGAAGGGCTGTCGCACCAAGGTTTGATGTCATGATAATAATGGTATTTGAAAAGTCGACCTTGCGTCCCTTACTGTCTGTCAAGACACCGTCATCCAAGACCTGCAAGAGAACATTAAAGATGTCTGGGTGGGCCTTCTCTACCTCGTCAAAAAGGAGAACAGAATAGGGTTTGTTACGAACCTTCTCCGTCAACTCCCCACCTTCTTCATAACCCACATAACCCGGAGGAGCTCCATTGAGACGGCTGGCTGCGAATTTCTCCATATACTCACTCATATCAAAGCGGATAAGGGCTGATTCGTCATCAAAGAGAACTTCTGCCAGAGCCTTGGCCAATTCGGTCTTACCGACACCTGTAGGTCCTAGGAACATAAAGGAACCAATCGGACGCTTGTGACTGCGAATTCCTGACTGGTTACGGCGAATGGCACGGCTGATACTAGAGACAGCCTGATCTTGCCCGATAACCCGTTTATGGAGTTCTGCTTCAAGATTTAGATATTTCTTAGCGTCAGTCTGAGTCAGTTTTTGGACTGGGATACCTGACAGACGACTCAAGGTGGTCAAAATATCAGACTCTGTCACCAAGTCTTTATAGACAGGCACTTCCTCCTCTTTTGCGATTAGCTGAGCTGCCTGTTTCCACTTGCCATCCATCAAGGCCTTGTCAGCTGGACTCAAGCCTGAATCGTCTGCTTTTACATGCTTAGCCTTATTTTGCACTGTTGCCGCTGCCTCATCCAAGAGATCAATAGCAGAGTCTGGCAAGTGACGACTAGTCAAGTAGCGATGTGCCATCTTGACAGCTGTTTCAACCGCTTCATCTGTGATTTGCACACGATGATGTTTCTCATAAGTCGCCTTCAAGCCTTGTAAAATGGTCATGCTGTCTGCCACACTTGGCTCTTCAATCGTCACTTTTGCAAAACGACGAGAAAGGGCTGCGTCTTTTTCAATGTGTTTTTGGTACTCTTCCTGAGTAGTCGCACCAACCGTTCTCAAGGTTCCACGCGCTAAAGCTGGCTTCAAGATATTGGCCGCATCCAGAGTTGAGTCAATTCCACTACCAGAACCCATGATAGTGTGGAGTTCATCGATAAAGAGGATGACTTGACCATCTTCTTCAATATCCTTGATGATATTATTCATGCGTTCTTCAAAGTCACCACGGAAGCGTGTCCCTGCAACAACATTCATCAAATCAAGCTCTAACACGCGCATCTTAGCCATTTCCGCAGGTACATCACCACTAGCAATACGCTGGGCAAGACCGAGCGCCAGAGCTGTTTTCCCGACACCAGCATCCCCAACCAAGACAGGATTATTCTTGGTTTTTCGGCTCAAGATTTGAATCATACGCGAGATTTCCTTATCTCGACCGATGACTGGTTCTAACTTGCCAGAACGCGCTTGCTCTGTCAAATCATGCGTATAGTCCTCGAGACCACCACTCGGAGTCTGGGGCATGCCCATCATATTAGCCATAGAATTTTGCTTATCAGCTACTGTACGATGGCGTTGGCGTAAAGCCTTGAGATCTTCACGAGTCCAGCCTGCTCGTTCTTCTAAATTTCGACGAAGGGCTGCAATCTTGACCTGATCTTTCTTGTCTTCATAAGAAAAACCAGCCCTCTCCAAGATACGAGTCGCCAAGGCATTGCCATCATGCAAAATCGCATAAAGGAGGTGCTCTGTCCCTAGCACCTTAGCATGGACCACTGACGCTACATACTCTGCTTCATCAAAAAGGACCTGCAAACGATGAGAGAACGGCAATTCCGTAAAGGTTTCATCTTGGCTATAGTCCGTTTCAGTCAGCTCCAAAGCAACTTCTTCTAAACGGTCCATCTCATATGGATAATCATTTAAAGTTGCCCCTGCCACACTATAACTGTGATTAGACATGGCAATCAACAAGTGCCAAGACTCTAAGTAACGAGCTCCAAAATGGCCAGCAACCATGTAGGCACTTTCGATACATTCATTCAATGCTTTTGAATAGTTCATCTTACTTCCCTTTTCTATCTACCTCTTGTATGACCTGGCGTAGCATGTTTGCTCGGAGGACTGGAGCTTCTTCTCCTAGGACGCGATCCAAAGCTACTGCCACCAGTAAATTCATCTCCTGCTTGGTCATCAATTCCTGCTCAACCAAAAGTTGTAGAATATCCTCATAAATTTCTTGACTGACCCGCTCACCAATTGAGTAAAGCAGCTCCCTGAGCATTTCATGATGACTAGAAAACTCAATCCGTCCTATACGAATGTAGCCTCCGCCACCACGCTTACTTTCAACCAAGTAGCCTCTACTTTCCGTAAAGCGTGTCTTGATTACGTAGTTAATCTGACTAGGGACAACCTGAAAGGTATCCGCCAACTGACTCCGTTGCAACTCCACGATACCAGATTGATCTAAAATCGCCTTGATGTAGGCTTCAATATGATCCGATGTATTTTTAAATCTCATTACAAACCCACCTCTCTCTTTGAACCTTGACTATCTTTGACTATACTATCATTTAACACTCTATAAGTCAAATTTTTAGGGCTCAGCCCTTGAAAATACTGACTTTCTTTAAAAACATTTAGGCATTAAATCGCCTTAGTTTTTCTTGATAGTTCCTAAAAAAGTCCACAAAAAAGAGCCCTAAAATGGGCGTAATATTGACGAGTTCAGCAGGCAAGAAACTAGCACGGTCAAACGTGCTTTTTTAATACCTAGTAATATTATAGCATATCTTCCTCAGCATTTCCATTTCGCACATTTGTGCCGACTGACGCACTGTTGAGGTGTAATTTTTTTGTATTGATGTACTAAAAGTCACTTCTACGTGGTGTTCAAAGCCTAGTCTAGTTTTCTTAATACTTGCAAATTTAATATTTAGAACTTTCGTTTCTTCCTCTACTATTCGCAAAAAATAAAGGAGTAACTATCTTTGACAGTTACCCTTTTTTACTCTAATTATTTTTATTAGATAATTAGGATTATATTTCTACTATATTTCTAACTGATGAAGTTACATAAGTGAAAGTATGTTGTGTACGTCTAATAACTACTTTTACACTTGTCTTAATTTGATATTCTTCATTTGTAGTTAAATGAAGTGATTTTATTTCTGGATCGTTGACCTTTACATTCACAATCCCTTCTTGAGTATCCAAAGTTATTTTCTGAGTAGATAAGTCAACCTTGATTAATTTCCCCTGAACTATGATATTTTCTTGTTTTTCTATATGAGTATCCTTAAATTTTTTGTTAATCTCTACTATCTGCTCTTTAGCAAATAGCTTATTAGAATTATTTAGCTTATCTTGAATCTCTATCCCAAGTTTTTCTTTATTCAATCTAGATACTAATTGTTTCACAGAATTAAAAGTTCTTGAACTATATGTCTCAACAAATTCTGGAATATCAATTGTTCCTTCAAGCAAATCAGATACATCATTCATTACATTTATTGCTATATTATTTTCACGATCGAAGATTGAAAGTTGATTAGTTTTTAATCCCAAATCAATTATAAATGAACCTGCTCTGGTAGAAGTAATTATAAGTTCATTCCGATTTAGAATATCTTTTGGAATCTGTCCTCGCTTTCCTTCAAATCCAATACACGATGCTATCCCATTTTCTTGAATACTCTCGACTGATTTGAGAGTTTCTGACAGTTGTCTTAACCCAATTTGTCCAGAAGGAAGATTTTCTGAAAGCAATCTGATAGAAAGCATACTCTTAACATTGCTTGAATTTATCGCTTCTTCAAATTCTCTCATTGATTCAAGTCCCATATGCAACATAACTCTTAATTCATCATTAGAAACTTTATTCGCTCTATCTTCAAGTATTTTTAATTCTGTACTCATAAAACCACCTCCTTATCTAACTCGATAATTCCTTTAGGGTTATGATTTCTGTCAAAACCAAATTTCCCTAACCAATAGGTTTCCTGGTAATCTATTTCATACCATTCTTTAGAAAACTGAACAAAGAAATTTTTATCCCAACAAACATAAACATCTAAATATTTATCTAATAACTCTTCATGTTTATTCCTTAATAATTGAAAGTATTCGCAATTATTGGGATCTGGCTCAATAAATACAACACAATCAATATCGTTTGGATCCACCTTGTTGGAACAAAAACTGCCATCAATCCAGACTCTAGTTACTTTATTTTTATCTAATTCACTCCAAAAACTACAAAATGATTCAAAATTTCTATGACGTGTAGTTGAAGTTCGAAAGCCATTCACTAAAAAATCTTCAATTTCTGATTTTTCTCGTACATCAATTACGCCACCCTCTAGATTCCCATGTACGTTAAATTGCATATTCCCCTCCATACTTTAATCAAACAATGATTTAATCATATCTGCAATTCCTAATTGTATAATGTAGTTTTTCAAGAGATAAATTAATACTTTGAACTAATTATATCCCTTTTTTACTTATTATTCAATGTTGTTGATTAAGTATTACCAAAAAAATCAGTCGTTGTGGATTTATTTTTAATTAAGACTCAATTAGTCCGTATACAACAAAGCAAGGACAGACTGAAGTTTAACTTGAATTTTAAAACTCAATGTAAATCTTGCATTTTACTCAAAATTGGCTAGTTTTTACCCCCTTTTTGTCTGGAGGTCTCCGACTTGGAAAAAGTTCCCTTCACCGGTACCCTACTGGCCAGAAAGATTTTTTAAAAGGTGGGGGGAGTCAATATCCTTTCAACTCAACAAATCTTTTAGCGATTACCTTTCTACGGCTATTTATATAACGAGTAGTTTTATTTAGTTTCTCTGCCACGTCTTCCCAAGTCGCACCAGCTTCTAAATATCTCATTTTAAAAATGACTAGATCACTTTCAATTAAGTTTTCCATCAAGGTATCTACAACTAGTTTAAAGCCTTCTAAATATCTTAGCGTTTGGTCTTCTTCAATTCTAATGATGGTTGCTTCAGTAGGACTATATACTGTCTTGCTTTTCCCACCAGTACAATCTTCAGCGCTATGTTTCTTATTATGTATTAGTTCCTGTCTTCTCAAATAAATTTTATTAGCAAGCGTTCTATATCGTCCTAACTCAATATCTATCCCGTCCAGGTCTCTGTTACTCAACTCGTACATAGGCAAGTACCTCCACTTAAATTTAAAAAATTTTTTATCTTTCAATTTGTCAAATTGTAAATTCTGTCAAACTGACAAAAAGCGCTAAAAGCCTTCCAACACTCCACTTACCAGGTATCATTGTTTTAAGTTTGACAACTCTTCAATATGACAAGTTCAAGGGAAATTTCTTTAATTTATCCCCTCAGTTTCTCATATCTTACATTCTGTGAAACTCACTCCATTCTGTAAACCTCTGATATACCTTGCTTTCAAGCTATTACTTCTTTTCAGTTTATGCTTACTTTGTTATGTGAAACTTAGTAAAGCATAAAAGTAGGACTAGCGATATTTCTTTTGTTTGAGCCATATATCACTAGCCTTACTTAATTTGTTCCCTATTTTTCTAGATACACTTTGATGTCCCGATATTCCTTAGAAAAATTCATCCATCCGCTAGAATCAGGGGTTAAGAATGGTAGAACAGTAAGCGGACTTACTTCTGTTCGATACGGCGATAGAGAATGTCTCTGACTTATTTCTCTGACTACACCTGTATGGATTTCTTCTACATCCTTCTTCAGTTCTTGAATTTCATCATATGCGTCCAGAATTCGTCTAAGTTTGTTTCGGTATTGTTTATAGATCTTCTTAGTTTCCATCCGTTGCTTAGTCTCTTTAAAAATGTATTCAAAGATGACTGCATTAGCTTCTGAAAAATCACTATCAAATTTTTCCTGAAGGCCATCAATAGCTTTTTCCATCTTTTCCAGCTGCTCTAAAGATTCTAAGTTATTTGACAAAAAAGAATCTATGTTCTCAAATGAAACTGCTTGATTGCCTAACAGGCTTTTCCTTTTTTCGCTTAACTGTTCTCGTGCTGAATTAATCTTACTTTTTTTATTATCTATATCATCCAGTGTTTCAAATACTTGATTAATATCCATTTCTTTCTCCTAGTTCCATTGAATAAAGTAACCACAATCTTCTTCAACTTTTTTTACATCAAATCGGGTATGTAAAATCAACCGTTTCCCAAAATAGTCATTCGCATTCACCCAACTAAGTGTATCTTTCTTGCGATCAAACAGAGTAACAAAGTTTTCTAGATCTCCGATAAAGCCTTTTTTGTCGCCTTTGTTCCCTAATGTCGTATCATCTACAATTAAAAAGTTATCTACAAAGAATGTTTCACTTGTCCCTGTCTCTTTATCAACTTTAAGAAGATAATTTCCTGAAGTGTCTTTCATTTTTTCTAAGACACTAAATAGTGATTGACTAATAACAATAGATACATTGCGCTCTGGATTGATTAAAGAAACAATAGATTTCAAGTCGTCCAGACTTGTAGCGGTCTGTACTTTCGCAGTTTGGAGAATTTTCCCAATCTCTCTATTTCGTGTTCTACGTTTTAATTTAATAATCCTCTTACCAAGAAAATCCGTTAAATTATATTGGCCATCATCTAATTGTTCCTGTGAAAAATCAAGTTTTCCACTGAATAATTTAACTAAGTAATCAACGCTGATAGTTTTCTTTTTATCTGCTTCTGTTCTCTCAACCGAATTTTCGCTAACTTCTTGTAATGAATCAGATTCAAAGTCAGTTACTTCATACTTCCCACCACGGGTACGAGTCTCAATAACATTTACTAGATCAACCAGCTCTTTACGTTGATGTTCATCTCCATAACTATCAAGGATTGGTTTTTCAATGAGTACATGATTATTTTCTACGTTCATCCCTCTAGTGTTATAACCTGTACTTCGGATATAAGCTTCTAAATTTTCTTTTTGTTTAGCTAAGTTAGTTGTCATTTTTTGCTCCTTCATCTTTTAATATCTGATTTTTGTTTATAATTTTTTCTAAAATTCTTTGCTCTTAGTTTTTCTTTTATAACTCTCCGAGCCTTTAGAATCATTTTTTCTAGATTTTGATTTGTCTTGTTTGTTAGCATATTTTTCTAGTATTTCTTGTTTCCGTTGTTCTAAGCTATTATCTTCTTTTTTACATTGAGAAAAGATTTTCTGTCTTTTATCTGGATCCATAGAAAACTTATTGGCTACTACATACCCTAAAGAAGTATCTCCTGACATCTCCCTCACCCCCTTTCTATGCAAACAAAAAGGGACATACCACTAGCATTATATGCTTACGGTATGTCCCTGAGTTGTTCTCAATAGACTTATTTTTTAGTTTCTTTTTTGACTAGATGAGTAAATTTCCCATCTGAATAGAATAAAGTAATTTCTCCAAAACTTGGAACTTTTTCTATCTCTATTATACCACGTTTTTCGTATACAACAAAGCCTTTTTCTGTTGCAAATCGCATTTTATCATCATTCATTGATATTCTCCCCTCACTGTGTTTATAGTGTATCTTTTATCTTTGATCGTAAAAGCCTTGAAAGTGTTCCCTTCTAAACCTTTCAAAATTCTACTTGAATTTCTAGCATTGTAAACAGTCCGCAGTTCACTACTATCTAGGTTCGTGTTGAAAATCGTAGTTTCTCGATTGTTGATAATATCAAACAAGAAATCCTGTTCCCAGTCACTCTTAGGTGTTACCGTCCCATTTTTTGCCCCCAGGTCATCGATGATTAGAAAATCTACATCAACTAACTTTTTAACCGCCTCATACTCTGTTAAGTTTGCATTTCTTCCATAAGTCCAGCCTTCTTTTATCTGCTTGATAATCTCGGTTAAGCTGACAAACAAGACACTCTTAGGCTCGTTCTTCTCTCTGAAGCTCTCATTGATTTCTTTGGCCAGGGCAAGAGATAAATGACTTTTCCCTATTCCTGTGCTACCGCTGATTAAGGTATTTCCTGTCATACCTGCAAGATACTTCTGGACTTGCCCCTTTACAAACTCTAACATCTGACCTTCCTCTGTCGTCTTAACAAAGAAATTCTCAAACGTCGCTCCTTTCAACTCGTTAGGAATCGTACTATCACGCATTAAGACATCATAAGTTTTAAAGTAGGCTTGTCTGTCCTCGAACTGCTGCAATAGGTCTTTCTCTTTCTGTTTAATCTCTCCCTTCACGCACTCCGGGCAAAATGCTTGTACTTTTCTTTCTGAACTCCCTAACACTGGTACAGAAATTTCCCAGTAATTTACCTGGTGAATATCGCAAACTTTATCCGATATTTTTCTGTTATTAAATTCTTTAAATTGTTCCTTCATCTTTGCAACTCCTAAAATGGTAGGTCTGGGAAGTTATCTTCAGACTTCCCTTTTATGGTTTTAGGTTTTTGATTCAAATAACCGTCAAACTTAGATCCGAAAAGTGTTTCTGGTCTCAGATACTTAGAAAATTCAGGACTATCCTTCCATTCTGCCGTTTTAATATCTATCACCTGTTTAAAATCTTCCAGTGTATAGCCTTCTTTGAATCGTGCTAGTAAAAGCCTTTTTGTCTTATCAACAAACTTATACCTCTTATTAGCTACTTGATTCAGATAAGCAATAGGAATCCAAAGTTCTTTATGTTTTGTTTTCTCTAAATCTTTTATAGCTGTTTCTTCAAGCCAAGTAGGAAAATTGTAGTCGGGATTTCCCGACAATATATTATCTAAATATAAATTATTACTCTTACTATTAACTCTATTCTCTTTCTCTATCTCTGTTGGACGTGAGTTGGAAATAGTCTTTTTATTTTGGACATTATCCAATTTTGGTAAATCTTGACTGTTTTTTCTTTGTTCTCGCTTGTATTTTGCCCAGTTTGTTTCACTCTCAACCAGGGCTTTTGCTTGTGATAATGTAGCATGTCCATCATCGTCTATCTGAATCAGTCCGCATTTTGTAAAATATGCAACTGTCATATTTATATCATCCTCGGACACATCCAATTTTAAAGCTAGCTCCTGTACCAAATTATCAAAATACCCCTCATAGTACAAAATACAATCATCTTCTAAACTTTCTAACATAAGACGGATATAAATCACTGTCATAGTGTAGCCACCAGGCATATTTTTAAGTCGTTTAATAAAAAGATTATCAAAAAACTTCTTATCAACTTTTAACCAAAAATATATTTTAGTCTTTGCCATCATCTACCCCCAAAAACTTTAAAACATCTGAGATTTTATAATACGCTTTTCTAGTATCTTCAATAGGCGGTATATACTGCGGTAGTCCTGCACCTTCCCATTTCGTCAAGGTTTTATCTCCTATGCCCAGTTCTTCCTTTAGTTCCACCTTGCTGATCAAATCTAATCTTTTTTGAGGTACTTTCTCATGGCTTTTTAAATACCGTTCCACTGCTTCCAAAATCTTAGACTTTAAATCTTCAATCATTTTTTCAAACATCTTAGTACCCCCATGGCTTAACCCCTGCAAGCTGAATATAACGCCCATAATCGGGGGTTAAACTCTCGTTAGGTGTTTCTATCGTCTGTTTGCTTTCTCGCTCAATTCGAGCGCTTTTTTGGCGGTCTAGGTGGTTTAGATAGATTAGTAAACCAATAGCTACCACAATAAAGATAACCGCCTGTATGTTGGTTAAATCTAACTCATTCATGTTTTATCCCCTTTCTATAGTCATTAGCCTGTTGAGTATGTTCTGAAATGAGTTGGTTCATAGCTTGGATTACTGTATTTAGTAAAGCTGATGATTGTTTACTGTCTTCCACACTAGCCATTTCTAAGACTAGTAGAGTATCAGTTAACTGACAACAAAGCCCCTCATAATCTACTAGAACATCATTTGTATTTACTGTCATATTATTTCCTTTTCTTTTGCCTTTTCTTATACAGGTTTCCACCCACTCCAAACGCTGGGCGATTGCCCCAAGTTGGCGAACGCTTGTAGCGGTGTTTCGTGAGTAATTACCCATCTTTCAGCTAAACAAGGCCTTAGAATCACCCTGTCAGCTCTTGATTTCAAAACCTTTTCTAATTGCTTGCCTGCTCTTCGGTTTTTCTTTAGATATTTGATAGAATAGATATTTTTTGCTATAATCAGAGCATAGAAAAAATTTCTATATCCTTAATCTTGTCGCTTGCTCGCCTCGTCTAAAATTTGAGCAAGTGATTTTTTTATTTTCTTTTTGCATGATTACTACCTGACTTTGGTTTATAAAGCAAGTCTTTACTTTCGATAAGATCTAGAATCCAACTGATTCCCTGTTCTACTGTTTCAAGAAATGCGCCCAGGTCTTCACTGTCCAAGTTCTCGTAGTTCATACAAAGATATTCGGCTAGTTGTCTGTCTTTCTCAACTAGCTTTTTAAAATCCTTGGGATATTTAGGAATTTCTAACCCCTTGGCATTTGTAACTGTCTTAAAATCATTTTCCATTTTCTATACTCCTATGCTTTAAAAATTAGTTCTTTAATTTCTGAATATCTCATATTCAAGTTGATCATCGCTATTACCATATCTTCCAAACGTTGGTAGTTTGTCAGTTCCGCGCTTGTTAAACTGTCAATACCGTTTTCACTTTCTCGCTCTTGCATGAGTTGCGCTTTATTCTTCCCTGTCACTCCCTTCAGTAGTAAGTTTGTCAGGGTGCTATAGGCATGCTTGGGGGCTTTCTCCCATGTTTGAATAGCTTCGGTTAAGCTTTTACGCTTTGGCTTTTCCAGTTCTCTTTGAAGATAGCGTTTAGAAAGTTCATCACGCATTTCAAAGAAGGCTTTGACTAGGTTTTTCTTAAACTCTTTTACGGGTTCTGTATTTCGTAAGTAAGTGATCAGCAAGGTTGCTTGTTGCTCATTCAAAATATAGTCCCGTACATTTTGCCCACTCTTTGAAGGTGAAATTTTAAATTGCACCTTTCCAAAGCTTTCAAAGTCCTCTCGGTGCTTATTCAGCAAAATCTTTAAATGTCTGTGCTTAATTTCAGCACATTCTGCAACGATACTGCTCAATGTATACGGCTCTTTCTTGCCGTCCATATAAACCAATTCCATTGGTTCGCTCCTTTCTTCTTGTAGATCGTGCTTGCCACCTAAAACAGTACCAAAGTAAATCATTGAGGTAGGGAAAATTTAGGAGAGAATAAACCCCTACAAACCCTTGATACTGCCATAGGTAGCAAGCAAAATATTTCTAGACTCTGTCTTATGCCTCCTTTCTAGTAATCTTCAGCAAGCCATTCCATGGCTTTTTGGTAAATGCTCGGCTTGACTTCGCCACCGTCTCGAATTTTTCGATAGGTAACTTGTGTAACTCCGATTTCTTCGCCTGCTTGCTTAGCAGTCAGTTTCTTGTCTGCTTGCTTTCGGCGAATCGCTTTTGCTTGTGTTGAGGTAATAAGCAATGAAGTTTCTCCTTTCTTTTTTCGCCACATTGTGGCGTTTTCGTATCAATGATACACCACTTAATGATACTTTGTCAAGTGTTTTTATTATTTTTTTAAAAAAATTGCCAAATTGTGGCGCATAATGTTATAATTGCTACGAGGTAATAATAAAATGAATAGACTAAAGGAATTAAGAAAAGACAAAAAACTAACTCAGGTAGAATTTTCTAAAGAAATCAAAATACCATATAGAACCATACAACGTTGGGAAAACGGGAAAAGCCAAATCAAACCAGAAAAAGCTCAATTAATAGCCGATTACTTTAATGTAAGTGTTGCCTATCTACTCGGATATAGTGATGACCCGGAAACTCCATTTAAAGAATATAGTCCTACTCCTCGTGAATTTGCTTCTTGGAGAGAGTTCGATTATATGCAACTTTCTAAAACTGACTTAGATTTTGATGTATATCAAACATTAAGAAAAGAAGTAGATCCCCTTTTGCTAGAATTAATTCTTAATTATTCTTTTTCTGAAGAAGAAGAGAGAGAGTTGTTAAGAGAGATTGCAAAAAAATTTGCAAAAAACGATGCTGTTTCTTTTTTAAAACTTGATAATAAAAAATAAAATATTTAAAACAAAGGAGTAGCTCGCATGGGATTTTTTGACACTGTAAAACAAGAAGGTAGTTTTTCTACTGCATCTGGAGTAAATGAACTACACTACGTTGTCCTTCAGGTAACTTTGAAAGAAAAGTTTTTCGGCACTGGATCAGGAAACCTTACAGAATTAGAAGATGTTATCAATAAACAAGCTTCAAAAGGTTATCGCCTACATACCATCACAACCGCCAATGGTGGAAGCAAAGGACTAGGCGGTGGCGACCGTATCCAAGCCACAATGGTATTTGAGAAGATTCTATAAAAATTCCCCATATTCGCCAATAGTGCCCCTATTTCTAAGGTCTATTGTGCAAAAACAAGGGAAAGTGAAAAATAGAAAGCCAATTTTACAGACTAAAGCGCAAAAAACGGCAAAAGTGACAAATAGAAAAAGACAAGCCTGCTACCGCTAACTTGTCTGACAAGGCAATAAAAGCAACGTTCCCAGCGTTGAGTTTTTTCGATACTCAAAAATTTTTAAAAAACAAACTAAAAATATTGACAAAAACTAAAAATTACAGTATTATTAGGCAATGAGAAGAGTTTCTGCTCCCAAGGGAACAGAGTACGCGAAACACTGCCTAGTTCCACTAGGTGGTGTTTTTGTATACAAGGAACATATATGAAACCATTTCAAACATTAGATGAACAAATAAAACTTCTCCAGTCTAGAGGTTTAGAAATAGATAACATAGTAGAATGTAAAAGATACCTTCTAACTAACAACTATTACAACGTCGTCAACGGATATAGTAAATTTTTTCAAACATCAAAAGATAAATTTATAACCGGTGCAGACTTTAGAGAAATAGCTGCAACACACTTTTACGATAAAGAAATTAAATCAGCTTTTTTAAAAGCAATTATAGATGCAGAAAAACACTTTAAATCCGTACTGGCATATCGTTTTTCAGAATCATATCCAAAGCCATACTCTTATCTAGATATTAATAACTTTGAAACACAAAAAGATGCAAAAAGGCTCGCACAAATTACAAATTTAATCAGTATATTAGCTAGAATACTCAATGATTATAATAGGGATAGGCAAAACAATTCTATAAAACACCACTATAAACAACATGGCGTTGTTCCTTTCTGGGTTATCATCAATGAACTCACATTAGGGCAAGCATTTAACTTTTATAGAAATCTAAACACTGACATAAAAAATCAAATAGCTAGAGATTTATCACCATTCTTACAAGAAAATATTGAATACATCCAAAATAGACCTAGTAAAGACCTTTTAAGCGGAAAGGCTTTAGAAAGTATTATTAAAAATATACTAGAAATTAGAAATATCACTGCTCATAATAATAAACTTTTCAATTATAAATGTCGTGAGAATCTTCCACAACTAGCTTATTTCCACTATTACAATAACAATGCTAATACGTCAAGACAATCTGTATATTATGTTTTTCTTGCCTTGCAATGCCTACTTGCGTCCACACAATACGCTCAATTACATAACACTATTATAAAAAGAACCAAAGCTCTAAATAAAAAAGCGCACTCCATTGAAGCCGGCATTGTATTGGATACACTTGGATTTCCGAATAATTGGTATAATATCACCGACACATTAAGATAGAACTACTTGCAATATATGGGCCTTTTCAAACCCCATATATGCCCCATATCCGCCTTGTTTCATGCTCTGGTATTATTTACCGTCTGACTGCTTAAAATCGAAAATAGGGGCATTCTCGTAGCTCCTCGCATGGTATAAACTCAAAACCTTTTCTAATTGCTTGCCTGCTGATGGAAAAAGGAGTAAAACCATGAAGATTACACAACACACGAAAAAAGACGGATCAGCAGTCTACCGCTCCAGTATCTATCTTGGTATCGATTCTGTAACTGGTAAGAAGGTCAAGACTACTATATCAGCACGAACAAAGAAAGAACTCAAAAACAAGGCCACCCAGGCTAAGGTAGAATTTGAGAAAAACGGCTCTACACGGAAACAACGCTCACATATAACAAGCTATAGGGAACTTGTGGACTTATTCTGGCAAACCTACCAGCATACCATAAAGACTAATACGCAGATAAAGATAAAAGGTTGCTTAAATAATTACCTCTTGCCCTCATTTGGTACTTACAAACTAGATAAACTTACACCTGTCATTATCCAAACTCAGGTAAATAAGTGGGCGGATGAGTACAATCAGGACGGAACGGGATATAAAGAATACAATCACCTTCATGCCTTAAATAAACGTATTCTACAGTATGGGGTTTCCATCCAAGCATTAGACAATAACCCTGCTCGTGATGTTGTCATTCCTAGAAAGATAACCAGAGATAAACAAGAAATTAAATACTTTCAAGATCAGGAACTTAAAAACTTCCTCTCCTATCTCGATAACCTGGAGAATACCTTTGTCAATTTCTATGATACTGTGCTTTATAAAACGCTCCTAGCTACTGGACTGCGCATCCGTGAATGTCTGGCTCTGGAATGGTCTGATATTGACCTGCAGAACGGAACAATCGATATTAACAAAACACTCAACATTTTAAACCAGGTAAACAGTCCTAAGACAAAATCAAGCTATAGAGTTCTAGATATCGATCATAAAACAGTGCTCATGCTTCGCCTCTACCGAGCAAGACAAGCAGAAAATGGTAGAAACATTGGCTTAACCTATGAGAAAGTATTCTCTGATAGCTTTGACAACTATGTCAATACTCGAAAGGTTGATTATCGCCTACATAAGCACTTAAAAAACGCTAACTGTACTGACTTAGGCTTTCATGCTTTCCGACACACTCACGCTAGTATCTTGCTTAATGCTGGCCTGCCATACAAGGAAATACAGACACGGCTTGGCCATGCAAAAATATCTGTAACTATGGACACTTACAGCCATTTATCAAAAGAGAACCAAAAAAGAGCAATCTCATTCTTTGAAACTGCCCTCGAAAAAATAAAAAGTTCTTAAAAAAGTCCACAAAATAAAAAAAGCGACACATAAAACCCTTATGTATCAACGATTATAGAATGATTTCGGTATAATTGACTATTATACCGAAATTTTCTCATTTTTAAAAGAAAAAGGGCGCTGGTAAAGGATAATCTTCACCAACTCCCTATTTTTCTACTTATCTAAGCCTAATTCTGCCAAAATTTGACGTTTGTAGGCAATCTTTTGGACTTCCTTGTCCTCATCTTCAGACCAATCTAGTTTAATTTCTGAAACAATTTGCCCAGGGCGATTTTTCAAGATATAGATGCGGTCGCTGAGATTGAGGGCCTCCTCGATACTGTGAGTAATAATCAGGGTCGTCAATTGCAACTGCTTGTGAATCTCCAGATACCAAGCGTGGAGTTCCATCTTGGTCATCTCATCCAAGGCACTAAAGGCCTCATCCAAGAGAAAGAGCTTGTGCCCGAAAAGATAGGTACGAAGTAAGGCCACACGCTGACGCATCCCACCACTGAGTTCATGAGGATACTTGTCCCGTACAGCTGTCAACTGGAAGGTCGCAAGAATTTCATCCGCGCGGGCAATGGCTTCTGCCTTATCCACCTTTTGAATCAAGAGGGGCAGAATGATATTACCAAGCACCGTCTTGTGCTCCAAGAGTAGATCCTTTTGCAACATATAACTCACGCGCCCCTTGGGATTTTCTTCTCCATCAAGGACGATTCTCCCTGACTGAACTTCTAAAATCCCAGCAATTAAGTTAAAGAGGGTGGTCTTCCCAACACCACTTGGACCTAAGATAGAGACCACTTCACCTGAAATCACCTGCAGGTTGATGTCTTCTAAAATCCTCTCTTGACCATAGGCATAACTGACGTGTTCTAGTCTAATTTCTGTCATTATTTCACAAATTCGTTGGTGAAGCCTTTGTCTGTCAAATCTTCTTTAAGGATACCATTTTCTTTGTCCCATTTGTAGAAGGCATTCCAGCGAGCTGCATCAAATTGCCCCCATTTTTCCTTGTCGCTTGCGTATTCTTTTGACAAGTATTTTTGAGATTCGATGACAAAGTCACGTTTTTCTTTGAGCTCAGGAGCATTCTTAATCAAGATATCTGCCGCTTCTTCTGGATGCTCCATGGCATATTGGTAACCTTTTTTGATAGCTTGGATGACTTTACGTGCTTCTTCTTTGTTATCTTTCAAATAGTCGTTGTTGGCGATGATAACTGGTGAGTAGTAGTCAAATTCTTTAACGTAGTCTTTCAAGTACATGAAGTTAGCATCTACACCTTGAGATTTAGCAAGAATTCCATCCCATCCATAGTAGATCCATGCAGTATCAAATACTCCATTAGCAATCGGTGTGATAGAGTTTGAGTCGTTGTTTGGTACTTTTTCAACTTTTTCAAAATCTCCGCCTTGTGATTCTACCAAGGTTTTCAACATAGCAAGTTCAGTTGGGTCATTCCAAGTTCCGTATTTCTTACCAACCAAGTCTTTTGGACTAGCTACATTATCAGATTTACGAGAAATGATTCCTGATGTATTGTGTTCAACGATAGCTGCAACAGCAGTAATGCCTGCCCCTTTTTCCAATTTTTTAGCCATATAGTCTTGGAAATACACTGCAAATGGTGCCTTACCGTTAATAACCAAGTCAGAAGAACTTTCTTCTGGTGGCAATTTCAAATCAACATCCACTCCAGCTTCCTTGAAGTAGCCTTTTTCCTTAGCCACATAAAGCCCTGTGTGGTTGGTATTTGGTGTCCAGTCTAGGATAAAGTCAATCTTCTTAAGTTCTGCTTCCTTATTATCCTTAGAAGCAGTTCCTTGACCACAGGCCACAAGCACAACAGCTACAAGAGCTGTTAAAACAGTTAAAAACACTTTCCATGTTTTTTTCATTTTGATTTCCTCTTTTCTTTTTTAAAACATTCTTACTCTACGAACGTTTCCATTTAATAACATATTTTTCACTAATATCGACCAACTTCATACCGAGAAGGCTGATAATCGATACCAGAATAATAATAGCAAACATGGTATCATACTGAAACAGTTTCTTGGACTGAATCATGTAGACACCAAGACCCTCAAAGCCTCCCAACCACTCAGATACCACTGTTGTGATAAAGGCGTAGGAGACACTGACCCTCAGACCTGCATAAAAGTAAGGCAGGCTGACTGGAATTTTAAAATGCCACAGGATTTGCCAAGGCTTGGCCCGCATCAGACTAAACAAGGTCAGCATATCCTTGTCACAATGCCTAAAACCGTCCAAAATGCTGACGATGATGGGAAAGGTTGTCGTCAAGATAATCAAGACAATCTTGGGCAAAATCCCATAACCTAGCCACAAGACCAGAATAGGAGCTATGGCAATGGTCGGGATAGTCTGAACAACCACCATCATAGGGTAAATCAAGTCATTGAGCCAAGTCAAACTGTCCATAAGTACAGCCATGAGACAGGCAATCAAGACTCCCAAAACCAACCCCAATAAAGCCACTCTCAAGGTGGCCCAGCTATGGTGCCAGAGAAATTCTCTATCACGCACAAAAGACTGGAGGATTTCAAGAGGGGTCGGCAGGATAAACTTAGGAAGAAGTTTAAGCAACCCTGCTAGCTGCCAGATTGACAAGACTCCCAAAAAACCCAATAGACTAATGTGTCGTCTCAGTATACTTTTCAAGTTTCTCATCAATACTTAAAATCTCTCCTACATTTATTTTAACATTGGCAAAGACATTGTCTGCCTCCTGCCCTGCTACCTCTAGCGCTTCTTTGAGAATGCGCATAAGCTCATCAAACTCCCCTTCCAAGACCGTTTCAAATGGTGTCACCACCATGGTCACTTCTTGAGCTTGCAGATGAGCAATGACCTGATCGATAACAGCTATCCGATCAATCCCCTGTGCTAGGGGTAAAACTTGCAAGGCAATGCTTGCTTTCATAAAAACCTCCTCTTCTCGTTTTCCTTTGACAAAAAGAAAAACCTTTACCATATATGGAAAAGGTCAAGAATAGACTAAGTATCGTTCCCTACGCTGGCATTACCCAGATCAGGTGCGGTCGAAGTTTAACACTTCCTCTCAGACTGTACACAGACTCCCATATATTATATGGACATATGATAGCGCAAAATAAAAAAAATGTCAAGGAAACTGCTTACAGAAAAAGTAGGAAAAATTTCCTACTTTTTCTATACTCTCACACCATCACTATTTACTCTGTAGCCATCCACTGTTGTATTAACAGCTAAGGCCCCAGAAGAGTAAGAATAATACCACTTACCAGAGACTTGATACCATCCTGTTTTCATTGCCCCTGAACTATCTAGATAATACCACACCCCATTTTCCTTTAACCATCCTGTCTGCATTTCACCAGATGATTTCAAATAATACCAGCTAGAACCATCCTTCAACCAGCCTGTTGATTTAGAACCATTTGATTTGAAATGATACCAACTACCATTTATTTTCTTCCAACCGACAGTCAGAACATCATTGGAACTATCTTCTGGTTGATTCTGCGATGAAGAAACCTCCTCTAACTGAATATAACGACGACTTCCACTATAAGATATATAACTCAACCACTTGTACCCATCTTTTTCAAGTACCTGATCATAATGAACACTCTCACCTGGAGAATAATATGCAATTGAAGTTGCACTAGCTAAAGGTTGATTTTTAATAGCTGCCTTATTCTTAAAATAATGAGTTCCTCCTGTCGAAGACGAAGGTTGACTATTGAATACTTTGCTACTACTTACTACATTACCTCCCTCCAAATCTTTAAAATGAATAAATCCTGTCATCGTATTCGCTTTTATAGTTCGTTTATTATAGGATCCTGTATAACCATAGTTGTATTCCTCAATTTCTATATTATCCCCCATTACATTTGAAACCCAGGCAACATGACCATATCCTCCTGCAGTAGACCAAGCAATAGATCCAATAGCTGGTGTATTATCTACACGATATCCTTCACGACGAGCACGATAGCCCCATTCATTCGCATTTCCATAAGCTCCTGTAATCTCAAAACCGTTGACACTACTCAATCGAAAGGCTGCAAATGAAGTACACTGACGAGAGTACATGCGCCACTTATCAATCTCCTGACTCCCATTTTTATAATAAGCAGGATAATCATCCCCACGCGCAATCGATCCATTTCCTCCGGAATAGGCATATACACTATCACTAGCTACTAGCATCAATCCTACTACTAAAAAAGGAACAACCTTTTTAGCTGATTTTCTAAAAGAAAATCCTGTCTCTGTTACTTTGAATGGTAAAACTTTCATTCTTCCTCCTTGAAAAATAATATAAATTGAAGATTGCCTTCACTTAAACTATTCGGAGAAAAAAGAAAAAGTGAGAAAATTTCTCACTTTAGTCCAAATAATGAATCAAATTTTTTTCCGTAAGGATATCTGAGTAAGTAAAGGATTCAACGTAAACATTAGTTTGTTTATCTCCTTCAACATTCCCAAATTCCACAATAAATAGGGATGGATAAACTTCAATTAACTTACCCAATCTATTTTTTTGGCGCTTACGCCCATTTTCCAAAGTCATTTCAATTACATGACCCTCATGCGCCTTGATTTCCTCTTTAATTTTTTTCATCTTAGCTACATCTGTAAATGCATCTGTCATCTTATTTCCTCCCTTTTTGAAATACTTGAAAATTTATTGTATTCTTTTTGGAAAATTAATTCCACCGTTCCACGAGCTCCACTACGGTTTTTCTCGATAATAACTTCTACCTTATTATTTGGTATGCCTTCCTCTTCTTCACCACCACGCTCATAGTAGTCGTCGCGATAAAGAAAGGCTACGATATCAGCGTCCTGCTCAATAGATCCAGATTCACGAATATCAGACAAGACTGGTCTCTTATCCTGACGTTGTTCTACACCACGAGAAAGCTGACTTAGAGCGATTACTGGAACTTTCAGTTCTTTTGCTAGAATTTTCAGCTGACGTGAAATTTCTGAAACTTCTTGTTGACGATTTTCTCGGCCTGTACCCGTAATCAATTGCAAGTAATCTATCAAAATCAAACCAAGATTGCCCGTTTCTTGAGCAAGTTTACGTGAGCGAGAACGAATTTCCGTAATCCGAATCCCTGGCGTATCATCGATATAGATACTCGCATTAGCTAGATTCCCTTGAGCAATGGTATACTTTTGCCACTCCTCATCAGTCAATTGACCCGTACGGATAGAATGGGATTCCACCAACCCCTCTGCAGCTAACATACGGTCTACTAGACTTTCCGCACCCATTTCGAGTGAAAAGATAGCAACCGTTTTGTCCAACTTAGTCCCAATGTTCTGAGCAATATTCAAGGCAAAAGCTGTCTTACCAACCGCTGGTCGAGCTGCTAGGATAATCAACTCCTCCTCATGAAGACCCGTCGTCATATGATCCAAATCACGGTAGCCCGTAGCAATCCCTGTAATATCAGTCGTTTGTTGAGAGCGTGCTTCCAGATTTCCAAAGTTGACATTCAACACATCTCGAATATTCTTAAATCCGCTTCGATTTGCATTTTCACTGACATCAATTAGACCTTTTTCTGCCTGAGCAATGATCTCATCAGCTGGTTGTGAAGCCTCGTAAGCTTGATTGACAGACTCTGTCAACTTGGCGATTAATCGCCGTAACATAGCCTTTTCTGCAACTATTTTAGCATAATACTCCGCATTAGCAGAAGTTGGCACAGAATTGACAATCTCAACCAAGTAAGACAAGCCACCAATATTCTGCAAATCACCTTGATTATCAAGGATGGTACGAACCGTTGTTGCATCTATAGCATCACCACGATCGGATAAATCGACCATGGCTTGGAAAATCAAACGATGGGCATACTTAAAAAAGTCCCGAGACTCAATATATTCTCTCACAAAAACAAGCTTACTCTCGTCAATAAAGATAGCCCCCAAAACGGATTGCTCAGCTAAGATATCTTGAGGTTGTACTCGTAACTCTTCTACTTCTGCCATCAAACTTCCCTTCCTTTTACAATCTTGTCAAGAAGGTGTAAACTTATCCTTCCTTCACACGAAGATTGATTACACTTGTAACATCTTGATAAATTTTCACTGGTACATCAATCAAACCGACTGCTCGAATCGGAGCTTGTACTTGAATATGACGTTTATCAATCTTAATTCCAAATTGCTTTTGCAATTCTTCTGCAATTTTCTTATTGGTAATAGAGCCAAAGGTACGGCCATCTGGACCAACTTTTTCAACAAACTCTACAACCGTTTCTTCAGCTTCAAGTTGGGCTTTAATTGCTTTTGCTTCTGCAATCATCTCAGCGTGAGCTTTTTCTTCAGATTTTTGTTTACCACGAAGTTCACCTACAGCTTGAGCAGTCGCTTCTTTTGCTAGGTTCTTTTTGATAAGAAAGTTTTGTGCATACCCTGTTGGTACTTCCTTAATTTCTCCTTTTTTACCTTTTCCTTTAACATCTGCTAAAAAGATTACTTTCATTCTTCTTTCTCCTTTTCCTTTATTTCATTTAATACAATTTCTGTCAATTTTTCACCTGCTTCTGACAAGGTTAAATCCTTAATTTGAGCTGCTGCTAAATTAAAGTGGCCTCCACCTCCCAGCTCTTCCATAATCCGTTGTACATTCAATTTACTACGACTGCGAGCTGAAATAGAAATAAATCCTTGTGTATTCTTCGCAAGAACAAAACTCGCTTCAATACCTGACATGGCTAACATGGCATCTGCTGCCTTACTAATAACAACTGTATCATAGCATTTCGAGTCCTTAGCCTCTGCTATGAGTACATCTGAACCTAATTTACGCCCCTGTAAAATAAGTTCATTGATCTCACGATATTCTTCAAAATCTGTCGCAGCCATTTCCTGAATAGCAATACTATCACTTCCGCGCGTTCTAAGATAGCTAGCAACATCAAATGTCCGACTAGTCACTCGTGAGGTGAAATTTTTAGTATCCAACATCATACCAGCCATCAAGACGCTTGCTTGCATACGACTCAAACGATTTTTCTTAGAATTTTGGAACTGTAGCAATTCCGTTACTAACTCACTGGCACTACTTGCACCACTTTCGATATAAGTAATAACTGCATTATCTGGGAAATCCTGATCCCTTCTATGATGGTCAATAACAATTGTTTGGGTAAACAAATCATAAAAATCTTTTGATAAAGTTAAAGATGTCTTTGAATGGTCTACAAGAATCAACAAAGAACGATTGGTCACCATCCCCATTGCATCCTTAACAGACAACAGCTTCGTAACTCCTTCTTTTTCTAAGAATGTAACAGCTCGTTCAATATCCGGAGACATTTGTTCTTCGTCATAAAGAGCATAACTATTTTCAGTCACATTACTAGCAAATAACTGCATACCTACAGCAGAACCCAAAGCATCCATATCTAGATTTTTGTGACCAACTACAAAAACTTGATCCACACTCCGAATCTTATCTGAAATAGCTGTCATCATAGCGCGCGTACGGGTACGGGTACGCTTGATTGAAGCAGCAGACCCACCACCAAAATAAACTGGATTTTTCGTTTCGTTGTTTTCCTTGACAACCACCTGGTCGCCACCACGTACCTCAGCCAAGTTCAAGTTGAGCAAAGCAACTTTCCCTATCTCATCATGATTTCCATCACCATAAGAAAATCCCATACTTAAGGTCAAAGGCAACTGTCTCTGCTTCGCCTCTTCTCTGAAAGTATCGATAACAGAAAATTTATCATTCATCAATTCCTCAAGTACAGTATAGTCAGTAAATAGATAAAAACGGTCCATACTCACTCGACGGGAGAACATGGCATGTTTCCCAGCAAATTCTGAAACAAAATTAGCTACAAAACTGTTAATATGACTGATATCAGACTCTGATGTTTTATCTTCTAAATCATCGTAGTTATCAACAGAAACAATCCCAATCACAGGTCGACTCGTTACTAACTCAACAGTCGCTTCGTATTCTCCAGACACATCAAAGAAATAAAGAACCCCAGACACCTTGTCCATATGAACCGAATAACGGGTCTCACCCAAAGTAGCATAAGAACCTGGATTCCCCACAGAAGCCTTAATAATTGTTTGAATTAATGCCACATCAATCTCGCCCACTTCATTAGTCAAAATCAATTCAGCATAAGGATTAAACCATTCAACGTCACCTGAAGACAAGTCTAATTTAATGACTCCGACAGGCATCTGTTCTAACAAGGTTGTCAAACTTTCTTCAGCTTGATGGTTTACATACTGGATTTGTTCTACTTCACTCCTTGAGTAATAGTCTCTCTGATAAATGAATAATAAAATATATAAACCCAAAATAAGTAGCAAAAGAAATAGCGTTACCAGTGTATTCGTTACAAAAACAAGTTGCACAGATAGCACTCCGAACGCCACTATTCCTAATATTAAGGGGAAAATAGGACTTACATAAAATTTTTTCATTCCAAACCTCTTGGCACCCATTATACCATAATAACAACCAAAAAGCGACTTTTTAAAAGTGTAATCAGTAATTCTATCAATTGTAAGAAAAAGGAGGTTTACAATTCAGTAAACCTACCTTTACACGTATTCTAATTAAGATTCTTTAACTTCTAACAGACCAATTTCGCCATCTTCACGACGATAAATCACATTAGTTGTTTGATCTTCAACATCTACATAGATAAAGAAATCATGTCCCAACAAATCCATCTGTAGAATAGCTTCTTCCAAATCCATTGGTTTTAAATCAATTTGTTTTGAACGAACAACTCTAGACTGGACAACATTTGAATCTTCCACCAAAGCATCTGTAAATAATTGACTAGTTGCCACCTTATTTTTATTTTTACGCTCGATTTTTGTTTTATTTTTACGAATCTGACGTTCAATTTTATCAGTTACAAGGTCAATTGAACCATACATATCTTGAGACACATCTTCTGCACGAAGAGTAATAGAGCCAAGCGGAATCGTTACTTCCACTTTAGCAGTTTTTTCACGATACACCTTCAAGTTAACTCGAGCATCCAACTCTTGTTCAGCTTGAAAATACTTTTCGATCTTTTCGAGTTTAGAAACTACATAATCACGAATTGCTTCTGTTACTTCTAGGTTTTCACCACGGATACTATATTTAATCATATGAGTACCTTCTTTCTAAACATTTTTGTTTTTCTGATTTCATTATAACGCTTTCATTTTATTTTTGCAAATTTTTTTCCTCATCTTACAAGGGAAAATGTTTTTACGTCCTCAGCACCAGCTTCTTCCAGTAGTCTCTTCACACGATTTATAGTTGTTCCAGTAGTATAAATATCATCTATAAGTAGGATTTTTTTAGGAATAGTGACTCCACTTTTAATAAAGAAAGGAAGTTCTGTCCCCAAACGCTCTGAACGACTTTTAGAAGAACTAGCTCGCTCTTCTCTCTTTTCTAATAAATCTAGATACGCAAAGCCTGCTGCCTCTACCAAACCCTCAACCTGATTAAATCCTCTGTCAGCATATCTATCACGACTTAGAGGAATGACAACAAATTGATACTCTTTGTACTTTCTCAACGCCGCACTTAAAACTGAAGCGAAAACTTTTCTTAAAAGGAAGTCTCCGTCAAACTTATACCGACTGAAAAAATCCTTCATAGCTTGATTGTAAGTAAAAATCGCTCTATGACTGACCTCAACTCCTTCTTTACACCAAAATTGACAATCTTGACACTTTGTTGACAAGTCTATTTTCATACAGTTTGGACAATACTCTTCTCCAATTCTCTCAAAAGTAGAATCACAGTCTGAACAAAGATAGGAGTCATCATTCCTCAACAGCAAGATACTACTAAAAGTTAAAACAGCCTTCATAGTCTGCCCACATAACAAGCACTTCATAGCCCCGCCTCCTTATTCATCTGCTGAATTTCCTTAATTGCCTTCTTGATTGAAGCATTTAACCCATCATGGAAGAAAAGCAAATCTCCTGTCGGTCGATCCATACTTCGTCCAACTCGACCACCAATCTGAATCAAACTAGACTTGGTAAACAGACGATGATTAGCCTCTACTACGAAAACGTCCACACAAGGAAAAGTAACTCCACGCTCCAATATTGTAGTACTGATAAGTATTGTCAGCTCTCCATCTCGAAAAGCTTGTACCTGCTCTAGCCGATCTTCTGTGACAGACGATACAAAGCCAATTTTCTCATTTGGAAATTGCTCCTGTAAGATTTCTTTTAACTGCTCCCCTTTCTTAATTTCTGATGCAAAAAGGAGTAACGGATAACCTGTTTTTCTCTGCTTCTCAATATAGGATTTTAACTTTGGAGACAAACACTTCTTATCTAAATAGCGATTAAAATCCGATAACCAGACAGGTTTAGGAATAATCAACGGATTTCCATGAAATCTTCTAGGCAAACTCAGTCTCTTTAACTCTCCCGAGCGAACCTTCCTATCTAATTCATCTGTAGAAGTCGCTGTTAAAAAAATTCTCAATCCATTCTCCTTTACACTATTCTTGACAGCATGGTAAAGCGTGGGATTGTCAACATAAGGAAAAGCATCTACTTCATCCACTATCAGCAAATCAAAAGCTTGATAAAACTTCAGTAACTGATGGGTCGTCGCAACAACTAATGGTGTTCGAAAATATGGTTCTGATTCTCCGTGTAGCAAAGCTATCTCACAGGAAAAATCCTGTTGCAAGCGCTTATACAGCTCCAAACAAACATCTATGCGAGGACTAGCCAAACAAACTGCACCACCTTCATCAATCACTTTGGCAACAACTTGGTAAATCATCTCTGTCTTTCCAGCTCCTGTTACCGCATGAACTAAGGTTGGTTCTTGCTTGTCTACTGCTTGAATTAGTCCCTCTGACACCTTCTCTTGAAAAGGAGTTAATTGACCACGCCATTTAAGAACATCTTGCTTCGGAAAATCCTCCTGCGGAAAATAGTATAAAGTTTGATCACTCCTGACTCGCTTCATAATTAAGCACTCCCGACAATAGTAAGCACCGATGGGCAAATACCATTCTTCTAGAATAGGACTATCACAACGTTGACAGAACAATTTCCCCCTCTCCTTTCTCATTGCTGGAATTTTCTCCGCCAACTGACGTTCCTCTTCTGACAATTCATTCTCAGTAAACAAACGACCGAGATAATTTGAATTTACTTTCATACTTCTTTATTCGTAAAAACTAGCGCTTTAGATGATTTTTTAGTACAATTAAATCATGGAATTTAGAACAATTAAAGAGGACGGACAAGTCCAAGAAGAAATCAAAAAATCTCGCTTTATCTGTCATGCTAAGCGTGTTTATAGCGAAGAAGAGGCTCGTGACTTCATTACTGCCATCAAAAAAGAACACTACAAAGCTACGCATAACTGCTCTGCCTTCATTATTGGGGAACGTAGTGAAATCAAACGTACAAGTGATGATGGTGAGCCCAGTGGTACTGCCGGCGTTCCCATGCTTGGGGTACTAGAAAATCACAATCTCACCAATATCTGTGTGGTAGTGACACGCTACTTCGGTGGTATTAAACTAGGTGCTGGAGGATTGATTCGTGCTTACGCAGGCAGTGTTGCCTTAGCTGTCAAAGAAATTGGCATCATTGAAATAAAGGAACAGGTTGGCATTGCTATTCAAATGTCTTACACTCAGTACCAAGAATATAATAACTTCCTTAAAGAACATACTCTCATGGAGCTGGATACAAATTTTACAGATCAAGTCGATACGATGATTTATGTTGATAAAGAAGAAAAAGAAAACATTAAAGCTGCACTGGTAGAGTTTTTTAATGGAAAAGTTACTTTAACTGATCAAGGTTTACGCGAAGTTGAAGTTCCTGTAAACTTAGTGTAAACAATGGAAAAGTAGTGTTTCATTGATATTCTCACCGCTACTTAATTAACAAAATAAAAATAGGGTTGCCAAGACCTGCTAGAAAATGAACAAGTCAAAAAGAAAACGGATAGCATTTTCCTTTACACCTATTTACTATAATTAGCTTGTCACAATCGCTTGAAAATTAATGGCTTAGACCTATGATATAAAAAAATCCTATCGCTTCGATAGGATTTCTATATTTTACAAATGGTATAGATAGCGTTATACTAGAAATATCTTATACAAAGAGGTATTTATATGTCTATTTATAACAACATTACTGAACTAATCGGACAAACACCGATTGTTAAACTCAACAACATTGTACCAGAAGGTGCTGCGGACGTCTATGTAAAGCTTGAAGCATTTAACCCTGGTTCATCGGTAAAAGACCGCATTGCCCTTAGCATGATTGAAAAAGCTGAACAAGACGGTATTCTGAAACCTGGTTCTACTATTGTTGAAGCAACAAGTGGAAACACTGGTATTGGGCTGTCATGGGTAGGTGCTGCTAAAGGGTATAAAGTTGTCATCGTTATGCCTGAAACTATGAGTGTAGAACGCCGTAAGATTATCCAAGCCTATGGCGCTGAACTCGTCCTTACGCCTGGTAGCGAAGGAATGAAGGGTGCTATTGCCAAGGCTCAAGAAATCGCTGCTGAACGTGATGGTTTCCTTCCTCTTCAATTCAACAATCCAGCAAATCCAGAAGTACACGAAAGAACAACAGGAGCTGAGATACTAGCTGCTTTCGGTAAAGATGGACTAGATGCCTTTGTTGCTGGAGTGGGTACCGGTGGAACGATTTCTGGTGTTTCTCATGCACTCAAATCAGCAAATCCAGGTATTCAAGTTTATGCAGTAGAAGCAGATGAATCTGCTATTCTATCTGGTGAAAAACCTGGTCCTCACAAAATTCAAGGTATCTCAGCTGGATTTATTCCTGATACACTTGATACAAATGCCTATGATGGTATCGTTCGTGTAACGTCAGACGATGCTCTGGCACTTGGCCGTGAGATTGGCGGAAAAGAAGGATTCCTTGTTGGTATTTCTTCAGCTGCAGCTATCTACGGAGCAATTGAAGTTGCTAAAAAATTAGGTACAGGTAAGAAAGTCCTTGCTCTCGCACCAGATAACGGTGAACGTTATCTCTCCACAGCACTCTATGAATTTGAAGTATAGTCTCCTAAATACATTTAGCCCTTATTATAGGGCTTTTTGTTTTAATTATTTCTAATCGAGTGAGGCTTAGCAAAAAACAATTTCAGGAGAAAATCTAAGCTCTATACAACAAAAAAAGGAAGCAATTTACTTCCTTTCTATCATTAGTTATTCAAGGCTGCTGCCATTGTAGCTGCAACTTCTGCTTCAAAGTCGTTTGCAGCTTTTTCGATACCTTCACCAACTTCAAAGCGAGCGAACTCAACTACTGAAGCGTTAACTGATTCTAGGTAAGCTTCAACTGTCTTGCTGTCATCCATGATGTAAACTTGTGCAAGAAGTGTGTAAGCTTGGTCAACTTTAGTGTTGTCAAGCATGAAGCGATCCATTTTACCTGGGATGATTTTATCCCAGATTTTTTCTGGTTTACCTTCTGCAGCCAATTCAGCTTTGATAGCTTCTTCAGCTTGAGCGATTACTTCATCAGTCAATTGAGCTTTAGATCCGTATGCCAAGTGTGGAAGAGCTGGTTTACCAACCATAGCACGGCTTTCATTATCTTGGTCGATAACGTGGTTCAATTGTGCCAACTCATCTTTAACAAATTGCTCATCCAATTCTTTGTATGAAAGAACTGTTGGTTTCATAGCAGCGATGTGCATTGAAATTTGTTTAGCAAGTGCTTCGTCTCCACCTTCGATTACAGAGATAACACCGATACGTCCACCGTTGTGTTGGTATGCTCCGAAGTGTTGTGCATCTGTTTTTTCAATCAAAGCAAAGCGACGGAATGAGATTTTTTCTCCGATAGTTGCTGTTGCAGACACATAAGCTGCTTCAAGAGTTTCACCTGAAGGCATTGTCAAAGCAAGAGCTTCTTCGTTGTTAGCTGGTTTTCCTTCAGCGATTGCTTTAGCTGTTGCGTTTACCAACTCAACAAATTGAGCGTTTTTCGCAACGAAGTCAGTTTCAGCATTTACTTCAACAACTGCGGCAACATTACCGTCAACATAAACACCAGTCAAACCTTCTGCAGCAACACGGTCAGCTTTCTTAGCTGCTTTTGCCATACCTTTTTCGCGAAGCAATTCAATCGCTTTTTCGATATCGCCTTCCACTTCAACCAATGCTTTTTTAGCGTCCATAACACCAGCACCAGATTTTTCACGCAACTCTTTTACAAGTTTAGCTGTAATTTCTGCCATTTTGATTCTCCTATATTTTTTAAAAATAGGAGAGCTGGGCTAAGCCCCGCCCTCCTAGGTAATTACTATTTATATGAATTAAGCGTTGTCGCCTTCTACAACTTCAACGATTTCTTCGATTGAGTCTGCTTGAGCTTCTGAAGCTGTAAATTCTGCTTCAACTGCTGCAACAGCATCTTCACCTTGGCGACCTTCAATGATAGCGTCTGCCAATTTAGCTGTAATCAACTTAACTGCGCGGATAGCGTCATCGTTAGCTGGGATGATTACATCGATATCATCTGGATCAGTGTTTGTGTCAACCATCGCTACAACTGGGATACCCAATTTTTTAGCTTCTTTAACAGCGATTTGCTCCTTATGTGGGTCAACTACGTACATTACATCTGGGATACGAGGCATATCTTCGATACCACCCAAGAATTTTTCAAGACGTGCACGTTGTTTGTTAAGAAGTGCAACTTCTTTCTTAGGAAGAACTTCGAAAGTTCCATCTTCTTCCATACGTTTGATTTCTTTCAAACGAGCGATACGTTTTTGGATTGTTCCCCAGTTTGTAAGAGTTCCACCCAACCAACGGTGGTTAATGAAGTATTGACCTGAACGTACTGCTTCTTCAGCAACTGCATCAGCTGCTTGTTTCTTAGTACCAACAAACAATACAACTGCATCGTTAGCTGCAGCATCACGCATGAAGTCGTATGCTTGGTCAGCGTATTTTACAGTTTGTTGCAAGTCGATAACGTGGATTCCGTTACGCTCAGTGAAGATGTACTTAGCCATCTTAGGGTTCCAGCGACGAGTTTGGTGACCAAAGTGCACACCAGCCTCAAGAAGTTGTTTCATTGAAATTACTGCCATGAGTATTTCTCCTTTTTGTTTTTTTCCTCTTCTTGACTTCAACTCGCAAAACGACCCAAGGGCAACTGTTTCACAATTCATCAAGAATGAGTATTATCGTTCACACGACAATTTTCATTTTACCATACTTTTTCAATATTTTCAAGTTTTTTAAGATTTTTTTATAGAGACTATCGACACTAAAAAAGAGACTCTATTAAGTCTCCTTTTCTAATTAATCTGCATAAATATATGTTACAAAACCTGATGATGTAGTTGTTGGATTAAACCATCCACGGTGATTTCCAAGCGTGCGATTACCAGCATAATTTGATTCTGACACTTGGATACGTGTTGTTGATTCTACAGCAGTGACTACCGCTACGTGTCCATATCCACCATCGTTCCAACATGCAATCGCACCAACTTGAGGTGTTGAACCTGTACGGAATCCTGCAGCAGCTGCACTTGTAGCCCACTGTGCTCCATTACCCCAATAGTCTCCAGCCCAAGGTGCTAATGTTTTAACTCCCCATGTACATTCCCCAATTGGATAACTTGAAGCGTTTGTACTATATGTTGGGCGCTGTTTAACTGCTACAGGAGTATATGTTGTTGATTCCGAAGAAGCTACAGCTTGAACCTGTGCTGCAAATGTCGTATTTCCAGAAGCAACAACTGTTTGTTGTTGGCTTGCTTGTTTTGCCTTATAAGCTGCTTCTGCCTCTGCTGCTGCCTTTGCTGCCGCTTCTGCTTCTGCTTTTTTCTCTAGCAAACTTGCTTTTTCATCTTCTGCTGTCGCTTTTTCAGCAGCAAGATTTAATTCTGCAGCTTTCAACTCAGCTTGTTTTGTTGTTAAAGTTTGTGCATCATCAGACAATTTCTGTTGATTTGCAATTACTGTATTAATTGCATCATTGTTTGCCACTTGCTTCTCAGAAATTGCTTTTTTATCTGCTTTTTGTTGTTCCAACATTTTGTTGTTAGCAGATACGATTTCATTCATTGCTGCAACACGTGAAATGGCTTCTGTAATTGATTTTGAGTTCACAATTGTATTGATGTAGCTAGTTGCAGCTCCGTTTGTTTGAGCACTACGAGCTTGTTTTTCCAAAGAATCATTACGAGATACAATGTTTTTAGAAAGTTCTGTAATCTCACCCTCAAGTTTCTTAGATTCTGCTTGTAATCTGTCATTTTCAGCTTGCAAGTTAGATTGCTCAGCTTGAATAGCTGATACTTGCTCCTGAATTTGATCAACTTGTTTTTGAGCTTCTTGTTGTTGTGCTGTTAAGTTACTAATTTTATTATCTTGAGCAGCAATTTTGTCATCAGTCGTTTCTGCATGCGCAGTTGTTAAAACAGCTACTTGAGAAACCATTACTGTACTTAATAAAAGTGACGCTAAGATTTTTTTCTTCATATTACGTAGATACTCCTTCTTTTAAAGACAATACTAGTATACCAAAAAAAGGCCTAATGAATATTACACCTTTGTTACATTTTTGTTTCTTTCTTATAGATAATATTTTTCAAAAACAAACTGAAAAATAAACATCCACACAAGATTTAAAATCATTGATGGTACTAGGCTATAAACGATAAAAATCGACAAACTATCTACAGTTAAACCTACAACTAATGCAAGGAGATAAGCTCCCATATCAAATAGAAAACTCATAACAATCATAGCCAAGATTCTTGTCCAACGATTCAACAAAATAACACTATTCAATTTATGAAGAAAGGCTCCCAATAAGATAAATAAGAGAGTTGCAATCCCTATTATATGGAAAAAGTAAATATCATAAACCAAGCCCACCATAAAACAATAGACTAGATAGAGATACTCTGATACTTCGATTGTCTCAAATAAGAGAAATAGAAAAAGAAAATGACTAGCCAAATGTACATGGGGAAAGAATGAGCCAAAAAGCTGGCTAATATGGGCATCAATTAGAACAAAGAAAGGAAGCAATAAAAACACTCCAACTCGCTTCAACTGTCTCATTATGAATTCCCCACTAATTCTATCACATACACATTATGAGTATCTGCACTCAATTTAACAGTTACTTCTCGTGTCAAATAGTCCGTACTATGCGTTGTAGCAACCACTTCACCAACAGGAATATCAGCAACATTAAAGTTTCCTAATCCACCCGTTGTCACCTTATCACCTGCACTAATATCGCTATTACTATTTAATTGGCTAATTTTAAGAACTTCATTTTCCTTGTCATAGCCAACAATAATCCCATAAATTGTAGTAGAACCATGTTGAATTTTAACAGAAATCTTATCAGCATTTTCCGTATTTGTCAGAAGGTTAACCATAGTAGAGTTGTCCTCCACTTTTGAAACACTCCCAATCAAACCACCATTTGCAATGGCTAACATATTTTCAGAAACCCCTTTTGATTTGCCTGCATCCAGGGTCAATTCCTGCTTCCAAGATACTGGAGAACGCATAATAACATCTGCTGCTAAAGTCTTTGTGGCTTGCAACTTGGACTTCATATCAAGTAATTGGCGCAATTGCTCATTTTCTGTCTTTAAACTTTCCGCCTCATTTGATTTCACTTCTAATTGGTAAATCTGTTTCTTCAAACTTTCATTTTCATTATATGTTCGTGTCAAATGAGCCAAATCTGATTTGACAGAATCAAACCACTGAAAAGGTTTTTGTACAACTCTATCAACCAATGAGATTCCATCTCCTAATTTTGTCACAATTGTACTTGAATAAGTCGTCGCTAAGAGAGCTGACACAAGCAGAACGGTGACAAAAATAATAATGACATATTTTGATTTTTTAAAACGGTTCATATCCCTACCTTTATATCAAAAACTGTTACAGTAATTTTTTATCAATTCCTGAAAGCTACTAAGATTTTAAGAAAAATAAGCAACAACCAAGTACGAGAATAACAAGAATAGTCAGCGTATCCTTTCGAGTCCATTCCAATTGTCGGTATTGACTTCTGCCTTTTCCACCCTGATAACCACGCGCTTCCATAGCGATAGCCAAGGAATCCGCACGTTTTAAACTTGTTGCAAAAAGAGGAATCAAAATGGGAATCATAGCCTTCACCTTTTGAACAATGCTTCCTTCACCAAAATCCACTCCACGCGCTTTCTGTGCATTCATAATCCGCGTCGTATCATCCATTAATGTCGGAACAAAACGCAAACTCATGGACAGCATTAAGCCAATTTCATGAACTGGAACTTTCACACGCTTTAAAGGTGCTAACAAAGCTTCGACAGCTGATGCTAAACTTAATGGCATAGTCGTTAGGGTTAACAAAGTTGAAAAGAAAATAATCAATACAAAGCGACAAAAAATAATTCCAGCTTGTTGCAAAGCATAATCCGTGATTCTCACAAACGAAAACTCAAATAAAATATTCCCATTAGAAATGAAGAACAATTGAAAAATAGTTGTGAAGGCAATCAAGAAAAACATAGACTTCAAGCCCTGAATAAAAAATGAAAGAGATACTCCTGACAAGGCAATAAATATCCCTGTCGCTACAAAAAGAATTAGATTCGTCAAGGGATTATTAGCCCAAAACACAATCAAAATCAGTAGCATCATAGCCAGTAATTTGCTACGTGGATCCAATCTGTGAACAATCGAATCCCCTGGGATATAACGCCCCAAAATCATACTATCCATTTAGCGACTCCTTGAACTCCTCTATCTTAATCGGTAATCGTTTAAATGACACGCCTCTATCAGCCAATCGTTTACAAAAGGCTGTAATTTTAGGTACTCCCAACTGCACTTCTTCCATAAAGACAACATCTTGAAAGACATCACTCGGTTTACCCCCTTTAACCAAACGTCCCTTTTCCATCACATAGACTTGATTCGCATATTCAGCCACATCATCCATCAAATGCGTTACCAAAACGATGGTCATCCCTGACTGGTGGAGTTTTTTGAACAAATTCATCAACTCTTTTCTCCCCAGAGGATCCAAGCCTGCTGTGGGTTCATCTAAGACTAATATAGCTGGCTCCATGGCAAGTATGCCTGCAATGGCAACACGTCTCATTTGTCCACCTGATAGCTCAAATGGGCTACGATTAAAAAGTGATTCATTAATTCCAACCAGAGCCAGTTTCTCACGCGCAATCTTCTCTGCATCTTCTTCAGAAACTCCAAAATTTTGCGGTCCAAAAGCAACGTCTTTCAAAACCGTTTCTTCAAAAATCTGATTTTCGGCAAACTGAAATACCAAGCCAACCTGTTTTCTAATTTGACGAATATCTTTATTTTTAGAAGTCGAGGTGATTAAGGTATCAAAAACCCGCACACTCCCTTGACTTGGCACCAATAAACCATTTAAAAGTTGTAAAATAGTTGATTTGCCACTACCTGTGTGGCCAATTAAAGCCGTATAAGAACCATCTTCAATCGTCAAAGAAACATCTGACAAAGCTGTTGAAGCTAAGGGAGTCCCTTCTTGATATGTAAAACTCACATTTTCTAGAGCAATTCCCATAGTTTATTCTCTAGCTCACTTTCTGTCAAATAATTTTCAGGTAAATCATAGCCATTCTGGATCAAGGAATGTCTTAATTGATTAGCAAAAGGATCGTCTAATCCAATTTGATCTAAATCATTTCGAGAGAAAAGTTCTCTTGGACTGTTGGTTGATTCAATCGACCCTTTTTTCATGACCAATACGCGGTCACTCATGGCAACTTCTTCCAAATCATGTGTAATGGAAATGACTGTCATATCGTAGTCTTTTCGAATTCCTTTTACTGTCTCAATCAGTTCTCTACGCCCCTCGGGATCCAACATACTCGTCGCCTCATCTAAGATTAGAATCGCTGGTCTTAGGGCTACAACACCTGCAATGGCCACACGTTGCTTTTGGCCGCCTGATAGACGCGCTGGCTCTCTCTTTTTAAAGTCCAACATGCCTACCAAATCCAGAGCTTCTTCCACTCTTTTTTTCATTTCTTGACGAGAAAGTCCCTGATTTTCCAAACCAAAGGCAACATCATCTTCAACAGTCGCTCCAACAAATTGATTGTCTGGATTTTGAAAAACCATACCGATTTGACGACGTATATTCCAAACATTTTCCTCAGTCAAACGTTGGTCATCAATTACAATCTCTCCAGATTCCGCTTCCAGTAAGCCGTCAATTAATCGAACCGTCGTTGATTTACCACTACCATTATGCCCTACAATCGAAAGCCATTCTCCACGTTTCACGTGAAACGTAATACCCTTCACATCATAGTATTCTTGACTTTCCTTATAACGAAAAGAAAGATTTTTTACATCAATTATTGATTTCATTTCGAACCAAATGTCCCTTTAAATACATAGGCACTACCCTTGAAATAATCATAGCCAGAGTAGATAGTGAAAAATAAGGCTACATAAAGTAGAACTTGGCCAAGCAAAGTCCAATGTAATAGCAAGAAAATAATGGCAAACATCTGACTGAAAGTTTTAATTTTTCCAGGCATTGCTGCTGCTAAAACCGTTCCACCAGTTTCAACCAATAAAAGCCTTAAACCTGTCACAGCTAACTCACGACAGATAATCACTGCAACAATCCAAGCTGGAGCCATACCTAACTCAATCAGCATAATAAAAGCCGACATAACTAGTAGTTTATCCGCCATAGGATCCGCAAATTTACCGAAATTACTGACCACATTCCATTTACGAGCTAAATATCCATCTAAATAATCTGTAATACTGGCAATAGCAAAGATAATAGCCGCTACCATATGACTCTCTATCGAATTTCCTACCGTTAAAATAAAGATAAAGATGGGAATAAAGAAAATTCGACCTATTGTTAAGAGATTTGGAATTTGTTCTTTTTTCATTTGTTTTTCCTTAATTCTTAGTAAAGGTTATTGTAATTGTCCCAGTATAAGCTGTTAATTTAGATAAATTCACAGTCTGATTATCTACTGTCAAAGCAACACTTTTTACAACACCTAAAGTAATGGTTACAGAATTTTTAGTTGAAACGGTTGTTTCCACACTTTTATTATCCGGTGATAAGGTCACTCCACCCTCAAGTTCACTTTCTGAAATACTAACCCAACTTCTAGCATCTGAAACCGATAATTGCAATTTTGCAGTTTCCTTACTTGTTTTATAAGCTATTTCTACATGATTTCCTTCACCTGATACACTTATAGCTGATTCTACACTAGAAGAACTGCTAGATGAACTACTACTTGAGGATTGAGGAACAGAGCTAGTTGAACTTATTGAACTTGTTGATTGAACCACACTGTAATTAGAAAGAGCAGACCCCTCTGGTTGAGTTTGAATATAGTTCCAAACATAATAGGTCACAAAAATTAAAATCGATAAAGCAAAAAGGATAAAATAAAATAAAGGTAAAAATGATGTTTTTTTCTTCTTTTTCTTATTTGAACGTCTACGACCTGTCAACTCATCTTCATCAACGTCTACTTCCTCATAAGTAATCATACTCCCAGAATCATAAGCATCCAAAACAATTTGGTCATCTAATTCAACAGCCCAGGCATATTTTTTCAAGAAAGAACGCGTGTAAAAAGGACTTGGAAGTTGATCGAAATCGTCTGCTTCCATTGCTTCCAACATATCTAACTGGATTTCTGTCTTTTTCTGCAATTCATCTAAACTCAATCCCTGATTGATTCTAGCTAATCGTAAAACCTCACCAATTGTTTTTTTCCTCATACTTGTCATCCCTTCTTTCTAGTGTCTATTATGATAGGTTACTACGATGGGAATATTGTAAAATCAACTATATCCCCTTCATCTATTAAGTGATGCCCTGCTTCAAGGACATCCTCTAAAGTAATTTCCTGTAAAATCTTTGGTAAATCAAAAATTGTCTCACCATGTTCAAAAACATCATATTGCGTTGCAATAAATTCAAGAGAGTTCATGCTACTGAAAATTTCTCCAAACATCTCTCTTTTGATAATATCTAAATGATCCTCTGTAATATCTAAATCCTTTGTAAAATTACGAATGGCCTTCCTAAATTGATGAGATAAAGCAACTGGCTCTTTTGTATCCATTGTCAACATGACAAAATGAAAGCGACTTGTTACTTCAATTTCAAGAGATAAGGATGCGTCAATTTTACCTGATTCATATAATTTTTGAAAACGATCCGAAGTCCAACCAAACATCATTGCAAACAATAATTTTAATAAAATATTATGTCGATAACATTCCGCATCAGCAACTTCTCGATTACCTCTAATCCCAATCGCTAGTTTGGGAGAAGATACATCCATTCTCATACTGTCTGTTTGCTGTACATCTTGTAAAACAAATTTTTCTCTTACTACTTCCTGAACATCTAAAACTTTTAGTTCTTTTCTTTCAAAGTAGTCCTGAACTCGCTCCACATCAAAATTACCAACTAAAAACAGAGACATGTTTACAGGTTTGTAAAACCTTGTAAAATTTTCTTGCAAATTAGTTAGATTGATTTGGGAAATGGACTCCTCACTTCCAACAATATCAGTTGCTAAAGGTGTGCTAGGATACAAATTCGCTAAAGTTGAAAAGAATAAACACGAATCTGGATCATCTTGATACATTTCTCGTTCTTGCTGGATAATATTCTGCTCTCTTAAAACGGAATCTTCAGTAAAGTGTGCTGATGTTACCAATTCATCAAGTAACTCTAAATTTTCTAAAAAATGATCCGTTGCTGAAAAAAGATAGTTTGTTTTTGTAAAGCTTGTAAAGGCATTACTATCTGCACCTAGACTCGTAAAAGCCGACAGCAAATCGCTAGAATCTTTTCTCTCAAACAATTTATGTTCAAGAAAATGAGCAATTCCTGCAGGATAGCTTTTTACATCTCCGTCAACTTCTGTGACAAGCGTATCTACCGAACCAAACTGTATAGTTACACTCCCGTAAACCTCTTTAAATTCTTTTTTAGGCAAAAGAGCAACTGTCAATCCATTTGATAAACGAGTTCGATAAACCATTTCTTTTACAGCTGGATAGTATTTTTCTTCAAAAACAACCTTTGTCATTCTATTCCTTCCATAAAGTAAATCGCCTGTAATTTCACATTATTAGCTGCTCTACAAATATCATCTTTGTCAACTTGCTCGAGCTTTTCAATCCAAGTTTTAAAGTCTGCTGAAGATTTCCCAAGTAAAGAATTTTGATAAGCACGTTCAATCAATGAAGATTGATTATCTTGAGAAAGTAACAAAGACCGACGAATCATTTCCTTGGTCTGCTCTAGCTCAAGCTCTGTAAAATATCCTTTTTTTAAATCGATCAGTTGATTATTCATCATTTTACGAGCCTGGTTCCGATTTTCTCGATTGATACCAGCATACATCCTCAAGAATCCACTAAACAAATCGAGCTGACTTGAAATAGTATAAGCCAATCCAGCATTTTCACGGACATTTGTAAATAGTTTAGAGTGAGCAAATCCACCAAGTAAACCATTCATTACAATCATGGGTAAATGTTGCTCATCACCATATTCAGAAGGGCAATGATAACCTAATTCCAAAATGGATTGTCCCACATTTTTCCGAACCATACCTTCCTGAAGGATATTGGAATAAGGTTGACAATACTGAACCTTCACATCTCCTTTTCGACCTTTAAAGCCAAATGATTCTAATACATTTTGAATTTCAACCTCATTAAAATCACCTAGGAAAAAGAAATCTATTCGATCATTGGCCAAAAATTCTTGGAAACAAGAATAAGAACTTTGTGGAGTTTCAGCTAAAATACGATTTCGTAAATCATTATATTCCAATTGGAGACGTTCATCATAAAAAAATAATTTATCCAATTCTTTATGTGCAAAATAAAACGAATCATCCATATCAGCTACTAAACTTGCTAGCAATTGTTTTTTCTCAATTTCAAATAAGGCCGAATCAAACCCATTATCAACTACTACGGGTGAAAAAAGAGTTTCTTTTACAAGTTCTAAAACCTGAGAAGTTAGCACATTTTTCCTACTTAAAAACTCATCACGAACATAGGCAAATGTCAATTCTACAATGTGACTTTGCCCTCTTCTGAAACAATTGGTTGACATATCTGTACCGTATAGACTGGCCAAATGTTTTCTCAAATCTTGAGAAGTGGGGTACATCTGATTAGCAGTCTCTAGCATACTCGCACTCAACATGCGACCTGCAATCGTATCAAGAGATAATGGAGCGGTAAAACGCACGGTGATTTTGTTCGTTTTAAACTTTTTTGATTGGATAAAATGTGTTGAAATTCCATGCACTAACTCCATGATTTACCTCCTTATATACAGACTTCTATTATATCACGAAAAGCTGAAATTTTCTTGTTCTCTGTAACACTTTTGAAATAAAAATCGCTTACATTTCTCCCTGTTTCTCTCACTATTTTTAGGAAAATATGGTATAATACCAAAGATTGAGGTGAATTATGGAATACAAACTATTTGAAGAATTTATTACCCTCCAAGCACTACTCAAAGAACTTGGAATTACACATAGCGGAGGAGCTATCAAATCATTTCTCTCTGAACATTCTGTTTACTTTAATGGGGAATTAGAGAGTCGTCGTGGTAAAAAACTTCGTATTGGCGATAAAGTTGACATCCCTGACATGAATATTGACATCTTGTTGACACAACCTACTTCTGAGGAGCAAGAGGAATACCAAGCTGATAAAGTTGAAAAAGAACGAATCGCTAAGCTTGTTAAGGAGATGAATAAGGGAGTAAAAAAAGATAAATCAAAACCTACTTCTTCACCCAAAAGCAAACAAGCTCCGCGATTCCCTGGTAGATAATCATGTGGCTACAACATCTATCTCTCAAAACTTTTCGTAACTATAAAGAGACGAAAATAGACTTTAATCCTAAATTAAATGTCTTTTTAGGACGCAATGCACAAGGTAAAACAAATATGTTAGAGGCTATCTATTTTTTAGCCTTAACACGTAGTCATCGAACTCGAACAGATAAAAATCTCATTCATTTTGATGAGGAACAACTCCATCTTTCAGGTCTTGTTCAGAAAAAAACTGGATCTATTCCTCTCGAAATCGAACTAACACAAAAAGGACGTGTGACAAAAGTGAATCACTTAAAGCAGGCACGACTTTCAGATTACGTAGGACACATGAATGTTGTCTTATTTGCTCCGGAAGATTTACAACTAATTAAAGGAGCACCTTCGATTCGACGAAAATTTATTGATATGGAGCTTGGACAAATTAAGCCAATCTATTTATCTGACTTAACCAATTATAACCATATCCTTAAGCAAAGAAATACCTATTTAAAATCAGCTCAAACAATAGATGAAACCTTCCTTTCAGTCTTAGATGATCAGCTAGTCGATTATGGATGTCGTGTAATGAATCACCGCTTAGATTTCATAAAAAAACTAGAAGCATTTGGGCGTAAGAAACATTTTGAACTTTCTAATCAGATTGAAGAGCTGTCAATATCCTATCAATCTTCTGTCAAGATAACTGACAAAGAAGACTTATCAGAATCTTTCAAAATTGCTTTAGAAAAAAGCAGGTCTAGAGATTTATTTAAAAAGAATACTGGTATTGGGCCTCATCGAGATGATATTTCTTTTTATATAAATGGGATGGATGCTAGTTTTGGAAGTCAAGGTCAACATCGTAGTCTCGTCCTCTCGATAAAATTAGCAGAAATCGAATTAATGGAAAGTATTACTACAGAGTCTCCAATATTACTGCTTGACGATGTTATGAGCGAACTTGACAACACTAGACAACTAAAATTATTAGAAACGATTTCACATTCAATTCAAACCTTTATCACAACAACAAGCTTAGATCATCTTCAAAATCTGCCAGAAAATCTAAGTATATTTACTATTCAGGATGGTAAAGTTGCTGTAAATGAAAGTTGACAATATTGTAAAAGAACTCCTGTTTTTACTGGAGTTCTTTTCATTGTTTTTTTACATAGAATAATTTGGTGCTTCATTAGTAATTTGTACATCATGAGGATGGCTTTCTTTCAAACCAGCACCAGACATTTCAATAAACTGAGCATTATCATGCAACTCTTTAAGGTTAGCTGCACCACAGTAACCCATACCAGAGCGAATACCACCAATCATTTGGAAAACAATATCAGCTGCCGCTCCTTTATAAGCAACACGACCTTCAATTCCTTCTGGAACAAGTTTGTTTGCTTCATTGACAGAACCTTGGAAGTAACGATCGCTTGAACCTTTCTTCATAGCAGCAATTGATCCCATACCACGGTAAGTCTTAAACTTACGTCCTTGGAAGATTTCAGTTTCGCCTGGAGCTTCATCAGTTCCAGCAAACATTGATCCAAGCATAACTGCATTTCCACCTGCAGCAAGGGCTTTTACAATATCTCCAGAATACTTGATTCCACCGTCAGCAATGATCGTTTTACCATATTCACGCGCAACAGCTGCAGCATCGTAGATAGCTGTTACTTGCGGAACACCAACACCAGCAATCACACGAGTTGTACAGATTGAACCTGGTCCAATACCAACCTTGACAACGTCTACACCTGCTTCATAAAGGGCACGTGCACCTTCAGCAGTAGCAATATTTCCAGCAATCAATGTACGATCTGGGAAATGAGCACGAATCTCAGCAATTTTACGTAGAACCCCAGCAGAATGACCATGCGCAGTATCAATAACAATCGCATCTGCTCCTGCTTCAAAAAGAGCCTCTGCACGTTCAAATGTATCTGAAGTAACACCTACTGCACCTGCAACTAGAAGACGACCAAATTCATCTTTCGCCGCATTTGGAAACTCAATAACTTTTTCAATATCTTTAATAGTAATCAAACCAGAAAGACGACCTTCTTCATCTACCAACGGAAGTTTTTCAATACGGTGTTCTTGAAGAATGCTCTCAGCTATTGCAAGATCTGTACCCACAGGAGCAGTCACAAGATTTTCACTAGTCATATGGTTTGAGATTGGTTGGTTATAATCTGAAATAAAACGAAGATCTCGGTTTGTCAAAATACCAACCAATTTACGATTTTCCAGTGTTTCAACAACTGGAACACCACTGATGCGGTAACGACCCATAAGCTCATCTGCTTCAGCAATTGTATGTTCAGGCGTCAAGAAGAACGGATCAATAATAACCCCATTTTCAGAACGTTTTACCTTGCGAACCTCATCTGCTTGTTGAGCAATTGACATGTTTTTATGGATAACTCCGAGACCACCTGCACGAGCAATAGCAATAGCCATTTGACTCTCTGTTACTGTGTCCATAGCAGCGGTAATAATTGGGATATTTAAAGTCAAATTATCTGCCAATTTAGTTGTTAAATCTGCATCGTTAGGCAACACATGACTTTCAGCTGGAATAAGCAATACATCATCAAAGGTAAAACCTTTTTTCAAAAATTTAGTGTCCCAATTAGACATTCGAAGTTTCCTCTTTTCTTTCTTTTTGAGCTTGACTCTTTTTATATTGTATCTATCATACCATTCTATAAAAATTTGTCAAATGTTACAGGAGTAAATAAAAAAACTATCTTTTCTTTGAGATAGAAATGATAGTTTCTTGTAAAATAAACTTAGTTAAAGTAATGAAGTCCCATTGCTCCTTTAACTTCAGATAGAGTTTGACCTGCAACTTCACGCGCTCTTTCACTACCTTTTTGAAGCATATTATAAACTTCTCCCATATCCTTAGCAAATTCGATACGGCGCTCACGAACAGGACCCAGTTCACGTTCTAATATTTCAAGTAGATAACGCTTGGTCTTCACATCACCAAGACCACCTCGTTGATAATGTTCTTTCATTTCAGCAATTTCTTGAGCATCTTCTGGACGACCAAAAACATCTAGATAATGGAAAACCATATTTCCTTCAATTTTACCTGGATCCTCAACGCGGATATGATCTGGATCTGTATACATACTCATTACTTTTTTACGCAAAGTATCCGCATCATCAGCTAAATAAATACCGTTATTGAGTGATTTAGACATTTTAGCATTTCCATCTAAACCAGGTAAACGACCTGCTCTCTCATTTTCTGGATAAATACCTTCCGGCTCTACCAAGACATCACAGTTATATGCATTGTTAAAAGAACGAACAATTTCACGAGTTTGCTCAATCATTGGTTTCTGATCTGTCCCAACAGGAACATAGTTAGCCTTGAAAGCTGTAATGTCAGCTGCTTGAGCGATTGGATAGACCAAAAATCCTGTCGGAATACTTTCTCCAAATCCTTTTTGAGCAATCTCTGTCTTGACAGTTGGATTGCGCTCCAAACGTGCTAATGAAACTAGATTCATATAGTACATAGATAGTTCAGCCAACTCTGGAATCTGACTTTGAATAAAGATAGTTGACTTACTTGGATCCAATCCAACTGCAAGATAATCCAAAGCAACATTTCCGATAGACTCTACAATTGTTTGAGGTTCTTTAGCATGATCTGTCAAAGCTTGTTGGTCAGCCAAGAACACAAACATATCATACTTATCCTCTTCCTGTAATAATACTCGATTTTTGAGACTTCCAACATAATGTCCAATATGCAATTTTCCTGTTGGACGGTCTCCTGTTAAAATAATGGGTTTAGTCATTTTATTCTCCTTCGATATGGTCCCTTCAATTATAGCATTTTTTTAATGAAATAACCGCAATTTATCAAAATAAATCAACCTTGCTATTTCCGACTTTATGTAAAGTATACTGTAAATCTAATTTACACAAAATTGACACATAAAAATTTGAATATTTCTATATTTTCTAGTAGAATAAATATATTACACATATAGGAGAAAAACATTGCTTACAGTATCTGATGTTTCACTACGTTTTAGTGATCGTAAACTTTTTGATGATGTCAATATCAAATTTACAGAAGGAAATACTTATGGATTAATCGGTGCTAATGGTGCCGGAAAATCAACCTTTTTAAAAATTTTAGCTGGAGATATCGAACCTACTACTGGTCACATCTCTCTTGGTCCAGATGAACGTCTCTCTGTTCTTCGTCAAAATCACTTTGACTATGAAGACGAACGTGCAATTGACGTCGTTATCATGGGAAATGAAAAACTTTATAGCATCATGAAAGAGAAAGATGCTATCTACATGAAGGAAGATTTCTCAGATGAGGATGGCGTCCGTGCTGCCGAACTTGAAGGAGAGTTTGCCGAACTTGGAGGTTGGGAGGCAGAGAGTGAAGCCTCTCAACTCCTTCAAAACCTAAACATTCCAGAAGAATTACACTACCAAAATATGAGCGAATTGGCCAACGGTGAGAAAGTAAAGGTTCTCCTCGCCAAAGCACTTTTTGGTAAACCAGATGTTCTTCTCTTGGACGAGCCTACCAACGGTTTAGACATCCAATCTATTACTTGGTTAGAAGACTTCTTGATTGACTTTGATAACACCGTTATCGTAGTATCCCACGACCGTCACTTCTTAAACAAAGTATGTACTCACATGGCCGACCTTGACTTTGGAAAAATCAAACTCTATGTCGGAAACTACGACTTCTGGAAGGAATCTTCTGAACTCGCTGCTAAATTGCTAGCAGACCGTAATGCTAAGGCGGAAGAAAAAATTAAGCAACTCCAAGAATTCGTTGCTCGCTTCTCTGCTAACGCATCTAAATCTAAACAAGCAACTTCCCGTAAAAAGATGCTTGATAAGATTGTCTTAGAAGAAATCATTCCATCTAGCCGTAAATACCCATTTATCAACTTTAAAGCTGAACGTGAAATTGGTAATGATCTCTTGACAGTAGAAAATCTATCTGTCAAGATTGACGGTGAAACTATTCTTGATAACATTAGCTTCATCTTGCGTCCAGGTGATAAGACAGCGCTCATTGGACAAAATGACATCCAAACAACTGCCTTGATTCGTGCAATCATGGGGGACATTGACTATGAAGGAACTGTCAAGTGGGGAGTAACTACTAGCCGTTCTTACTTGCCAAAAGATAACTCGGCAGATTTTGCAGGAGGAGAGTCAATCCTTGACTGGTTGCGTCAATTCGCAAGTAAAGAAGAAGATGACAATACTTTCCTACGTGGCTTCCTCGGCCGTATGCTCTTCTCTGGAGATGAAGTTAACAAACCTGTAAATGTCTTGTCAGGGGGAGAAAAAGTTCGTGTCATGCTTTCAAAACTCATGCTCTTAAAATCAAATGTCCTTGTACTTGATGATCCAACCAATCACTTGGACTTGGAATCTATCTCAAGCTTGAATGATGGATTGAAAAACTTTAAAGAATCAATCATCTTTGCCAGCCATGACCATGAGTTTATTCAAACTCTAGCTAACCATATCATTGTCTTGTCTAAAAATGGCGTCATTGACCGTATCGATGAAACCTATGATGAATTCCTAGAAAATGCAGAAGTACAAGCAAAAGTTAAAGAACTTTGGAAAGACTAAATAAAACTTCAAAACTCAGTTGGATTAACCAGCTGAGTTTTATATCATTCTACGAGGTAACATGAAATCATTTTTTAAAACATATTGGGCCTATTTTGTTTCTTTTATCATTCCTGTAGTCATTATGACAGGAGTATACCTATCTCAAGGTATCTACTGGAATAGCGATACATCTCCTCTATTAGGAGACGGTTTCCATCAATACGTTATTTTTGATGTAGCTTTACGAAATATTTTACATGGAAATGGCAGTTTGTTTTACACCTTTACAAGTGGCCTCGGACTGAATTTCTATGCTCTATCTAGTTATTACTTGGGTAGCTTTCTTTCACCTCTGGTTTACTTTTTTAATCTGTCGAATATGCCAGATGCTGTTTATCTGACCACTCTCTTAAAATTTGGATTGATTGGTCTGTCAACCTTCTTTAGTTTAAATAGATTATTTAAAGATATCCCAAAATTTTTAAAACTGGCTTTATCTGCTTCCTATGCTCTGATGAGTTTCTCTGTCAGTCAACTAGAGATAAAAACTTGGCTAGATGTTTTTATTTTGATTCCTTTCATTATCACTGGTTTACACCTGCTTATCACTGAAAATAAATTCCTATTGTACTTTACAAGTTTGTCAATTTTGTTTATTCAAAATTATTATTTTGGCTATATGACAGCTTTATTTCTTATTTTCTGGTATCTCTGTCAAATTTCATGGGACTTTAAGACTCGAAAATCATCTTTTCTTGATTTCATAATCACCTCCTTTTTAGCTGGTATTGCTAGCTTGATTATGACTCTTCCCACTCTGTTTGATTTACAGACACATGGAGAAAAATTGACTGAAGTTACAAAGTTTCAAACTGAAAATAGCTGGTACCTTGATCTCTTTGCTAAGCAATTCATTGGCTCCTTTGACACAACAAAGTATGGGGCTATCCCAATGATTTTTGTTGGACTACTTCCCTTTATTTTGACCATTTTATTTTTTACGCTGAAATCTATTAAGTTTCACGTGAAACTTATCTATGCAATTTTCTTTGCATTTCTAATTGCCAGCTTTTATATTGAAGTTCTTGATTTATTTTGGCAAGGCATGCATACTCCAAACATGTTTTTACATCGCTATGCTTGGATTTTCTCTACCTTGTTAATTTACACAGCAGCGGAAGTCTTAAATCGTCTGAAAGAAATTAAAATCTGGAATTTTTTAGTTTCGCTTTTTTTTATAGTAACAGGATTTTTAGCTACCATCTATCTAAAATCGCATTATTCTTTTTTAACAGATTTGAATATTCTGCTTACTCTTGAATTTTTGGTTGTCTATTCGCTTTTACTCCTTGCAGTTATCAAAAAGTTTATCTCTGTAAATCTATTTGCCATTCTAATCTCTTTATTTATAATGGTTGAAATGAGTTTAAATGCTTCATCTCAAATGGACGGAATTGCTAAAGAATGGGGTTTTGCTTCTCGAAGTTCATATAATCGAGATATCCCAGCTATGGAATCTTTCTCAACATATATTGGAAATCAATTTACTCGTACTGAAAAACTACAAACTCAAACAGGAAATGACAGTATGAAATTCAACTACAATGGAATCTCTCAATTTTCATCTGTTCGAAATCGTTCAGCAAGCTCTACTTTGGATAAACTTGGGTTTAAATCCTCTGGGACTAATCTAAATCTCCGTTATGCCAATAATAGTATTTTGGCTGATAGTTTATTTGGTATCCAGTACAATATCTCAGACAGTCCTATTACTAAGTATGGTTTTAAAGATATCTATCAAAAAGATAATCTTACCCTATATGAAAATCAATACTCTCTTCCGATTGCATTTGCTAGTCAATCTGTTTACAATGATGTCAAGTTCAATGAACATACCTTGGATAATCAGGCCTCGTTTTTAAATCAACTTGCTAACGTCAATTTTGATTATTTTTCTCCAATACCCTATGAAAAAACGGAAAAAATAGAAAATACTAATGATTTGATTAGTATCACAAGTTCTTCAAATGAGGATGCAGCAATCCAGTATCAAATTGAAGTACCAGAAAACAGTCAAGTTTATCTTTCTTTCACAAACCTTCACTTTTCTAATGATAAACAAAAGAAGATTGACATTCTTGTCAACGGAGAGAAGAAAATTTTTACAACTGATAATGTTTTCTCCTTCTTTAATCTAGGCTATACAAAAGAGAAAAAAACTTTCAATATTAATGTTAGTTTCCCTGGAAATTCACAAGTATCATTTGAATCTCCTACCTTCTACCGTTTAGATACCCAAACTTTAACTGAGGCTATTCAAAAAATCAAAGAGCAACCTGTAACAGTATCAACTTCTAAAAACAAGGTTTTTACTACATATGATGTCAAACAAGATACGTCCATTTTCTTTACCATTCCTTATGACAAAGGTTGGTCTGCCTACCAAGATGGTAAGAAAATAGAAATTAAACAAGCTCAAACTGGCTTTATGAAAGTTGACATCCCTAAGGGAAAAGGAACTATTACACTTTCCTTCATTCCCAATGGTTTTATTACTGGAGCAATCTGTTCCTTTACTTCTCTTTTACTATTTGGAATCTATAATCACAAACGAAAATCATCTAAGACATAAAAAAATCGACCAGTTAAGCGGTCGATTTTTTTTAATCTTCTTTCATTTTCTTAGGTTGATAGGCTAGCATACCTAAACAAATAAATAGTACTAATATAACGGCAAGGAAAATGACTTGATGATGAATATTTCCTGTCATAGAGATTGTTTGTCGTAATCCCGAAACTGAATAACTCATTGGTAACCAAGGATTAATGGATCTAAAGAAATCATTTGTCAAAGCAAGTGGGTAAGTACCTGCACTTGATGCTAACTGTAATAAAAGCAAAATAAGAGAAAAGAAAGCTCCTATACGGCTATTCCATGTTGTTAAAGCGGTCACCATGGACATGAATACTAAACTTGTTAGGATAATGAGAATAAATGTTCTCATTTCATGATTAGCCGTTAGACCAATAAGATGAACTCCTCCATATACCAAAATTCCTGCTAAAACAGCTATAATACCATTTATTTCTGCTCGAGATTTCAACCAAGCCCAACGACTCTCTGGATGACGTCCTGAAGGCAGCTTCGCAAAGATCATATTCGTTGATATTGCTGCAACAAAGAGAGCAACTGATATCATATAAGGAGCCATTGCAATTCCATTTACAGGAACTTGGTCATTGTCAGTTTTGGAGAGACTGAGAGGATTTGACAAAATCTCTGCATTTTTAGATTCTGTCGATGCTGACTTGAGTTGATCACTAGCATTACCTAATCCTTGTCTTAAAGAAACAACTCCTGTCTGTAAACCTTCCAATCCAGAAGTTAACTTTGTTCCACCTTCTGCTAGTTTCCCAGTTCCATCTGCCAATTTATTAGCTCCACTTTCTAATTGAGAAGCACCTGAAATTAACTGACTGGATTTGTCTGCTAATTGATCAGATCCTGATTGTAATTTATCAACTCCTGCCATTAATTCTTGACTCTTTTGATTCAATTGGTTAGAGCCAGTTGATAATTTTTCAATACCAGACACTAATTCTGGAGTTTTTTCAACTAATTGACTAACTCCTGCTGTCAAGTTAGAAGATTTTTGTGTCAAGGTAGTTGAGCCTGAAACTAGTTGATCCAAACTACCTGTCAAGGTGGAATTCTTTTCACTTAGTTGACTTGCGCCTTGAGAAACTTTATCAACACCTGCAGTATATGCATTTACACCCGATGTAATCGACTGACTGGCAGGAACTAATTTGCTAGTAACAGCTCCTTGTATCTCTGTTAATCCACTTGACAATCCTGTCAAAGAAGTAGAAGCAAGCGGTAATACTTGATTAGCTTGATTTTTTAATGTCGAAAGATTTGAAGATTGATTTTGTAAGTTTTCCAAACTTCCCTGTAAACCTTGTACTAAAGCTATAATTGACTGAGCTGATTGAATACTATCAGTCGAATTTTGAGATACAGAAGCACTTATTTCAGCTTGTTGCTCACTTGTCAATGATTGATAAGCTGCTGTCGATTGAATATTGGCTAATGTAGTTGCTTTTTCAGACCGAGCACTTGCTAACATTTGATTAGAAAGAGATACTATACTTGATAAAACAGCATCTAATTGTTTTGTATCTTCAACATCAATATTTTGAATGGATTGATTTAACTGATTCAGACCAGAAGATAATTGATTAATTTGATCTTTTTTCCCAGACGAAGCATCTAACTTGCTAGAAAGTTGTTGAATCCCTTCACTTAATTGCCCCACCCCCATTCGAAGTGTAGCTGATTGATTAGATAACTGATTAGCACCTATTGCAAGATTTCCCACTCCGTTTGTATAAGCACCAATACCAGATGAAAATTGATTAAGACCAGCATTAAGCTGAGAAACACCGCCAGTATAGGATTCTACACCAGTATATAGTTGATTGATTCTTCCTACTAATTCAGGACTTTTAGAAGATAATTGACCTAATCCGCTATCTAATTGACTCACTGCACCAGTATATGTAACTAAACCACTATTAAAATTCCCTAAGCCAAGATGAAGTTGTTCAACACCAGATACATAAGAGGATAATCCTTTAGTAAACTGTTCCGTTCCATTTGAAAATGTTAAACTTGAATCTGCTAAAGAGTGTAGGTTGGTAGTTAATGTTTGACTTCCTGCCACTAACTGATTCGCTCCATCAGTTAATTTTTCACTACCAGAAGCTGCTTGACTCATACCATCCTTTAAATCGATCATTTTGTTAAATAAAGCTTTGGTATAGGTCTCGGTTACATTGGTAGAAACACTCTGCTTTAATTGTGTCATTGCAGAATCACTCATCTTGCTTGCAATAAAGCTATGACCACTTGAAGTCTGATAATCGATTTGCATTTGCTCTGGATGATCCGTTAAAATAGAAGATGCTTTTTCAGATAAATCACTTGGTAAAGTTACTACCATATAGTAATCGCCATCTTCCAATCCCTTCTTTCCTTCCTCCTCATCTACAAAATGAAAATCTAAGGTTTTATTTTCTTTTAAATTGGACACCATGTGTTTTCCTATTGCCATAGTATTATCATTATAGGAAGCCTCTTTATCATTATTGACAACTGCCACAGGTAAGTCAGACAATTGACCATATGGATCCCACATTGATGATAAAAATATGATATTGTACAGAGCGGGAATAAGAGAAATCCCTATCATGACAATAATAAAGGTTGGTTTTTTAAAAATTGCTTTCCATTCTTTAAACATAGTTCCTCCTTTTTTAAACATATTGTCTAAAATTTTGATATAATAGATTATACATTAAAAAATCTAAATTACAAGATAAAAAATCCATTTTTAGACATATAGTCTAATTTGTTTACAAGGAGGAAGTATGCAAGAAAGTAATAAACGATTAAAAACAAAGCGAACTATTGAAAATGCTATGGTACAATTACTAATGGAACAGCCATTTGATCAAATTTCTACTGTCAATTTAGCAGAAAAAGCCGGAATTAGTCGTTCCAGCTTCTATACTCACTATAAGGATAAGTATGATATGATTGAGCACTATCAAAGCAAACTATTTCATACATTTGAATATATTTTTCAAAAACATGCTCATCAAAAAAGAGCTGCTATTCTAGAAGTATTTGAATATCTAGAGTCAGAACCACTTCTAGCTGCCCTTCTTTCTGAAAATGGGACTAAAGAAATCCAAAATTTCTTACGAAATAAACTTCATATCATGCTAAGTACAGATTTACAAAAGCGATTTATGCAACTGAATCTCAATACCACTGAATTAGAATATAGTAGCATCTATCTAACTCATGCACTTTTTGGTGTCTGCCAAACTTGGATTGCACATGGAAAAAAAGAAAGTCCTCAAGAAATAACAGACTTCCTTATGAAGATGCTTGGTGATACAAATTGATACAAAAAGGGAACACAGTTGTGTTCCCTTTTATCTATACTCCGCCAGTAGGACTCGAACCTACGACATCATGATTAACAGTCATGCGCTACTACCAACTGAGCTATGGCGGATAAAATAGTCCGTACGGGATTCGAACCCGTGTTACCGCCGTGAAAAGGCGGTGTCTTAACCCCTTGACCAACGGACCTTCTATCTGTAGCAGATATAACCATTATATCAATTTCTTACTAATTGTCAATCACTTTTTAGATTTTTTCTCTAGAATATCTTTTAATTTTCTAATTTTTAACCTTGAAATAGGACAGCGATGGTCTTCATAGAAAACAATTTCCAGGTTTTTTCGATCAATTTCTCTAATATTGCCTATATTTACCAAAAATGACTTATGAGGAGAATAAAATCGTTGGGTATGTTTATCCTTTTCCTGAATATCTGTCATGGTACCGTAAAATTCTTTGGCAAAATTCTTACCAATAATGCGCAATTTATGAGAGACCCCTGTCGTTTCAATATACAGAATATCATGGTAAGGAATTTTTAAATCATTTCCCTTGTAATTGTAGTCAAAATAATCTACAACATCTTCATTTTCAAGTAACATACTCTTTGTGTAGAAGATATTTTGCTCAATTCGCTTCTTAAACATCTCATCGTTGATATCCTTATCAACAAAATCTAGGGCTGATACCTGGTATTTATAGGTCAGAGTCGCAAACTCTGATCGACTGGTGATAAAGACGATAATAGCGTAAGGATTGTAATGACGAATGAGTTGAGCAACCTCAAATCCTTTTTTCTCAATTCCATGAATATCAATATCTAGGAAATAAAGCTGATTTACTTCATCATTTTCAATGTATTCTTCAAATTCACGGACTTTTCCCGTTGTCTTGTATGATATTGGAATATTCGATTCTTTCGAAATTTCATCCAATATTCTCTCTAGTCTCACTTGATGTTCAATAACATCCTCTAAAATTAAAACTTTCATTCAAATTCCCTCTTAAATCTAATAATTTGTCTAAATGTACTGCCTTCCATCTCTGTTTCTAAAATAATATTGTTGTACTTATCTAGTAGTTCTTTCACATTATTTAGGCCGACTCCGCGGTTTCTTCCCTTAGTAGAGAATCCTAATGCAAATAGATCTCCTGAAGGAGTCATCGTCATTTTACATGAATTCTGAATCACAATAACTGTTTCAGTTTCCATCTTAATAACTGCTACTTCCATTTGTTTTTTATAGCTATCAGCTGATCCTTCAACAGCATTGTTCAATAAGACGCTCATGATACGAACTAAATCCAATAGTTCAATTTGGAGCGTGGTAATCGTATCTTTTACTTCCAGTGTAAACTCTACACCATTATTTCGAGCATAGACAATGGACTGAGCAACCAAACTTCGTAAAGCTGAATCTTCTATGTTGTTCAAATCAAAATAAGTGTATTTATCTGAACGCAGTTTGTAATTAGCTTTGACCAAAACTTCATTGTAAACTCTGTCAATTTCCTGTAAATCACCACTGTCAATTGCTATCTGCATGCTGACAAGCATTCCAGCATAGTCATGTCGAAAACCACGGATTTCATTATACAGTCCGACAATTTCATCTGTGTAGTTTTGTAAATGTTTCTGTTCAAATTTCTTCTGCTTCAAAGCAATCTCTTTCTCCATTTGAACTTTATGAGAATTCATTGCAAAGAAGGTCAAAAGTAACGAGATAAAAACAATAGATGATAAAATACTTCCAAAACTATTCAAATGTTTAATCGTACTTACCATATCTGAAACGAAAGATACAATATGGAGCAGTAGTAAGGCAAAAAATACTTTTTTCAAGAAAGGATAGAGATAGTCCTTATCAAAATAGTTTAGTTCTAAATGGAAATAACGAATGATTGTTACGATAACGACATAAGTCAACACCGTTACAACTAAAAAGAATAGGTCATAATATTGTAAAACAAAATTGTCTCCTGTTATAGAGGAAAAAATTACAGACAGAAAGGTATGAGTGCTCTCATATAAAAGAGATAGTAGTAAACTTAGGAATAGTCCTCTATCCCTCTCATACTGTTTAATCCATTTAAAATAGGAATATAGCATCAAAGGAAATAAAAATGTTACAATCCCTAATTCATCTAAATGTAGAAGATAAAAGGGAAGGCTAAGTACTATTTCTACTAGTAATGTATAAGCACCAAAAACGTATAGTTCCTTTGTTTTTATTTTACCTTTGCAAATTAAACTGTAACTATGACTAATAATAAAAAAATATAATATAAAATCTACTACTAAGAAAAAATTCATTCTGACACTCCCTTATCTTCTTTTAAGAAAATTAATGAACATTTTATCTATTCTCCTCATCTCCCCACCTTGAATTTTTTGCAAGTCTTTTTCCTTCAAGGCTACAAACTGTTCCAATTTAACTGTGTTTTTCATAATAAAATCTCCTAAAATGTTTTTTTCTTGTAAGCTAACTTACAAAAACCATTATACAAAATGGAATTTCGTTTTAGATAAAATTCTCTCAACTGTCATTTTTTTCTCCCCAAGTGTACTTTTTTAAGAAAAAAGCCGGGAAAATTCCCAGCTTTACTACTATATTGATCCCAGCAGGATTCGAACCTGCGACCGTTCGCTTAGAAGGCGAATGCTCTATCCAGCTGAGCTATGAGACCTAACACAATCATTCTACCAAAAATTCAATTAAAAGTCAATTTTCTATTTATGATAGGGCGAGCCCTGCTGAATCGTAAAAGCGCGATAGATTTGTTCAACAAGGACTAGTCTCATTAACTGATGGGGTAAAGTTAGACGGCCAAAACTGACAGAAAGATTAGCTCTCTTTTTTACATCCTGTGCTAATCCTAAACTCCCCCCAATAATAAAGGTAAGAGTAGAAAATCCTTTTATAGAAGCTTCTTCTAACTGTTTACTAAATTCTTCCGAGGAGAAAGTTTTCCCTTCTATAGCCAAGACAATAACGAAATCACGGTCACCAACTTTTGATAAAATTCTCTGACCTTCTATTTCTAAAATCTTTTGATTTTCTGACTCACTGGCCTTATCTGGTGTTTTTTCATCTGCTAGCTCAATCATTTCAAGTTTAGCAAATCGAGAAATTCGTTTTAAATACTCCGCGATACCATCTTTTAAATACTTTTCTTTCAGTTTCCCAACTGTTACAACTTTAATTTTCATGACTCTATTCTAACATATTCTCTATTTTTTCACATCTTATTCACAAAATAAAAGGTTAATTTTAGCCGAGAAAACCACAGATTTTAGAAAGTTATCCACAATCTGTGAAAAACTTTTGTGTTTAAGTTATAATTAAGCTAGTCAGTTTATACTTTCAGTAATTTAAAAATATGGAGGCAAATATGAAACATTTAAAAACATTTTACAAAAAAGGGTTTCAATTATTAGTCGTTATCGTCATTAGCTTTTTTAGTGGAGCCTTGGGTAGTTTTTCAATAGCTCAACTAACTCAAAAAAGTGGTGTAAGTAACTCTAACAACAATAGTACTATTACACAAACTGCCTATAAGAACGAAAATTCAACAACACAGGCTGTTAATAAAGTAAAAGATGCTGTTGTTTCTGTTATTACTTATTCAGCCAACAGACAAAATAGCGTATTTGGCAATGATGAGACTGATACAGATTCTCAGCAAATCTCTAGTGAAGGATCTGGAGTTATTTATAAAAAGAATGATAAAGAAGCTTACATCGTCACCAACAATCACGTTATAAATGGTGCCAGCAAAGTAGATATTCGTTTGTCAGATGGAACTAAAGTACCTGGAGAAATCGTCGGAGCTGACACTTTCTCTGATATTGCTGTCGTCAAAATCTCTTCAGAAAAAGTGACAACAGTAGCTGAGTTTGGTGATTCTAGCAAGTTAACCGTAGGAGAAACTGCTATTGCCATTGGTAGCCCGTTAGGTTCTGAATATGCAAATACTGTCACTCAAGGTATCGTATCTAGTCTTAATCGAAATGTATCTTTAAAATCTGAAGATGGACAAGCTATTTCTACAAAAGCTATCCAAACTGATACTGCTATTAACCCAGGTAACTCTGGTGGCCCATTAGTCAATATTCAAGGGCAGGTTATCGGAATTACCTCAAGTAAAATTGCCACAAATGGAGGAACATCTGTAGAAGGTCTTGGTTTCGCAATTCCTACAAATGATGCTATCAATATCATTGAACAATTAGAAAAGAACGGAAAAGTGACTCGTCCAGCTTTGGGCATTCAAATGGTCAATCTCTCAAATATTAATACAAGTGATATTAGAAGACTGAATATTCCAAGCAATGTAACATCTGGTGTAGTTGTTCGTTCTGTACAAAGTAATATGCCCGCCAATGGTCACCTTGTAAAATACGATGTTATTACAAAAGTAGATGACAAAGAGATTGCTTCATCAACAGACTTACAAAGTGCTCTTTACAATCATTCTATTGGAGACACCATTAAAATAACTTATTATCGTAACGGTAAAGAAGAAACTACATCTATTAAACTTGACAAGAGTTCAGGTGATTTAGAATCTTAATTGACATCTATGTAAAGAAAGCTTTACATAAAAGAAAAGATGTGTTAGTGTAGAATCATGGAAAAATTTGAAATAATTTCTATCACGGATATACAAAAAAATCCCTATCAACCTCGAAAAGAATTTGATAGAGAAAAACTAGATGAACTAGCACAGTCTATTAAAGAAAATGGGGTCATTCAACCGATTATTGTTCGTCAATCTCCTGTAATTGGTTATGAAATCCTTGCAGGAGAGAGACGCTATAGAGCTTCACTTTTAGCTGGTCTAACGTCTATCCCCGCTGTTGTTAAACAGCTTTCAGACCAAGAAATGATAGTCCAGTCCATCATTGAAAATTTGCAAAGAGAAAATTTAAATCCAATAGAAGAAGCACGCGCCTATGAATCTCTCGTAGAGAAAGGATTTACCCATGCTGAAATTGCAGATAAAATGGGAAAGTCTCGTCCTTATATCAGCAACTCTATTCGCTTGCTTTCCTTGCCAGAACAGATCCTCTCAGAAGTAGAAAATGGCAAACTATCACAAGCACATGCACGTTCGCTAGTTGGGTTGAATAAGGAACAACAAGACTATTTCTTTCAACGAATCATAGAGGAAGACATTTCTGTAAGAAAGTTAGAAACTCTTCTGACAGAGAAAAAACAAAAGAAACAGCAAAAAAATGATTATTTCATACAAAATGAAGAGGAACAGTTAAAAAAACTAATCGGATTAGATATTGAAATCAAACTGTCTAAAAAAGATAGTGGAAAAATCATTATTGCTTTCTCAAATCAAGAAGAATACAGTAGAATTATCAACAGCCTGAAATAAGGCTGTTCTTTTATTTTTTTATTCCACAAGATTATCCACTATTTTTTACAATAAAAAGCTTAATAAATCAAAAGTTTTTACCTTTATCCCCAACCTGTGGATAAAGATTGGTAACATTGTGGATTATTTTTCACAGCTTGTGGAAAATTCTTTCTATATGTGGTAAAATAAATCTAGCATTAAACTTTTAAATAGTAAAGGAGGAGAAAGGATTGAAAGAAAAACAATTTTGGAATCGTATATTAGAATTTGCTCAAGAAAGACTGACTCGATCCATGTATGATTTCTATGCTATTCAAGCTGAACTCATCAAGGTAGAGGAAAATGTTGCTACTATATTTTTACCACGATCTGAAATGGAAATGGTCTGGGAAAAACAACTAAAAGATATTATTGTCGTTGCTGGATTTGAAATTTATGATGCTGAGATTACTCCCCACTATATTTTCACCAAACCTCAAGATACGACTATCTCACAAGTTGAAAAAGCTACAAATTCAACTCTTTATGACTATAGTCCAAAGTTAGCATCTATTCCTTATTCAGATACTGGATTAAAAGAAAAGTATACCTTTGATAATTTTATTCAAGGGGATGGAAATGTTTGGGCAGTATCAGCCGCTTTGGCTGTCTCTGAAGATTTGGCCTTGACCTATAATCCTCTTTTTATCTATGGAGGACCTGGGCTTGGTAAGACTCACCTGTTAAACGCTATTGGAAATGAAATTCTAAAAAATATTCCAAATGCGCGTGTTAAATATATCCCTGCTGAAAGCTTTATTAATGACTTTCTTGATCACCTAAGACTTGGGGAGATGGAAAAGTTTAAAAAGACCTATCGTAGCCTTGATCTTTTATTGATTGATGATATACAATCTCTAAGTGGTAAAAAAGTTGCAACACAAGAAGAATTTTTCAATACCTTTAATGCACTGCACGACAAGCAAAAACAGATTGTCCTAACGAGTGATCGAAGTCCAAAACATCTAGAAGGGCTCGAGGAAAGGCTTGTCACGCGCTTTAGTTGGGGATTAACACAAACTATCACACCCCCTGACTTTGAAACACGTATTGCCATTTTACAAAGTAAAACGGAACATTTAGGCTACAATTTCCAAAGTGATACTCTAGAATACCTAGCTGGGCAATTTGATTCAAATGTTCGAGATCTTGAGGGAGCCATCAACGACATCACTTTAATTGCCAGAGTAAAGAAAATCAAGGATATCACTATTGATATTGCTGCAGAAGCTATTAGAGCTCGTAAACAAGATGTTAGCCAAATCCTCGTCATCCCAATTGACAAAATCCAAAATGAAGTTGGTAACTTCTATGGAGTTAGTGTCAAAGAAATGAAGGGAAGCAGACGCCTTCAAAATATTGTTTTAGCCCGTCAAGTAGCCATGTATTTATCTAGAGAACTAACAGATAATAGTCTTCCAAAAATTGGGAAAGAATTTGGTGGAAAAGATCATACAACAGTCATTCACGCCCATGCAAAAATTAAATCTTTGATTGATGAAGACGATAATTTACGTTTAGAAATTGAATCCATCAAAAAGAAAATAAAATAACTTGTGGATAACTTTCGCTTTTTTATCTTTTTTATCCACAGTTTTTAAACAAGCCCAAAAACTTGGTATGCCTTACTTTTAGTTTGTTTTCCACAGATTTCACAGACTCTATTATTACTATTATCCTTCTAATACTAAAAATAAATAAAGGAGAATCCATGATTCATTTTTCAATTAATAAAAATTTATTTCTACAAGCCTTAAATACTACTAAGAGAGCTATTAGTTCTAAAAATGCTATTCCTATTTTATCAACAGTAAAAATTGACGTGACCAATGAAGGTGTTACTTTAATTGGTTCAAATGGTCAAATTTCAATTGAAAATTTTATTTCTCAAAAAAATGAAAATGCTGGTTTGTTAATTACTTCTTTAGGTTCGATCCTTCTTGAAGCTTCTTTCTTTATCAATGTGGTATCTAGTCTACCTGATGTGACTCTTGATTTTAAAGAAATTGAACAAAATCAAATTGTTTTAACCAGCGGCAAATCAGAAATTACCCTAAAAGGAAAAGATAGCGAACAATATCCACGAATCCAAGAAATTTCAGCAAGCACTCCTTTAATTCTTGAAACAAAATTACTCAAGAAAATTATCAATGAAACAGCTTTTGCTGCAAGTACACAAGAAAGTCGTCCAATTCTAACAGGTGTTCATTTTGTATTGAGTCAACACAAGGAGCTAAAAACAGTGGCAACAGACTCTCATCGCCTAAGCCAGAAAAAATTAACGCTTGAGAAAAATAGTGATGATTTTGATGTTGTCATTCCTAGCCGTTCTCTACGCGAATTTTCAGCGGTATTTACAGATGATATCGAAACTGTGGAGATTTTCTTTGCCAATAATCAAATCCTCTTTAGAAGCGAAAATATTAGCTTCTACACTCGTCTCCTAGAAGGAAACTATCCTGATACAGATCGTTTGATTCCAACAGACTTTAACACTACTATTACTTTTGATGTTGTAAACTTACGCCAGTCAATGGAGCGTGCTCGTCTTTTATCAAGTGCGACTCAAAATGGTACTGTTAAACTTGAAATTAAAGATGGGATTGTTAGCGCCCATGTTCACTCTCCAGAAGTTGGTAAAGTAAACGAAGAAATTGATACTGATCAGGTGACTGGTGAAGATTTGACCATTAGTTTCAATCCAACTTATTTGATTGATTCTCTTAAAGCTTTAAATAGCGAAAAGGTGACCATTAGCTTTATCTCAGCTGTTCGTCCATTTACTCTTGTGCCAGCAGATACTGAAGAGGACTTTATGCAACTTATCACCCCAGTTCGTACAAATTAAGTTAAAGAGGTTGAGCCTAGCTCGCCTCTTTTATGATATAATCAAAAAAGAAAAGGAGAGTAGTATGTATCAAGTTGGAAATTTTGTTGAGATGAAAAAGCCACATGCTTGTACAATCAAGTCAACTGGTAAAAAAGCCAATCGTTGGGAAATTACACGTGTAGGGGCAGATATCAAAATTAAATGTAGCAATTGTGACCATGTTATCATGATGGGGCGCTATGATTTTGATCGAAAAATGAATAAAATTATTGACTGAGACCCCTTAGTTAGAGGGTTAGCAAGTTTTCCCTTTTTGTGTTATAATATTAGGGATTGAAATGAAAACGGAGAATGAGAAAATATGGCTTTAACAGCAGGTATCGTTGGTTTGCCAAATGTTGGTAAATCAACACTATTTAATGCAATTACAAAAGCAGGAGCAGAGGCAGCAAACTACCCATTTGCGACGATTGATCCAAACGTTGGAATGGTTGAGGTTCCTGATGAACGCCTCCAAAAATTGACGGAAATGATTACTCCTAAAAAGACAGTTCCAACAACATTTGAATTTACAGATATCGCAGGAATTGTAAAAGGAGCTTCAAAAGGAGAAGGGCTAGGGAATAAATTCTTGGCCAACATCCGTGAAGTAGATGCGATTGTTCACGTAGTTCGTGCTTTTGATGATGAAAATGTCATGCGTGAGCAAGGGCGTGAAGATGCCTTTGTGGATCCACTTGCAGATATTGACACAATTAACCTAGAATTGATTCTTGCTGACTTAGAATCAGTCAATAAACGTTATGCGCGTGTAGAAAAGATGGCCCGTACACAAAAAGATAAAGAATCTGTAGCAGAATTCAATGTTCTTCAAAAGATTAAACCAGTCCTTGAAGATGGAAAATCAGCTCGCACCATCGAGTTTACAGATGAAGAACAAAAAGTTGTCAAAGGTCTCTTCCTGTTGACAACTAAACCAGTGCTCTATGTTGCCAATGTGGACGAGGACGTGGTTGGAGACTCAGAATCTATCGATTATGTAAAGCAAATTCGTGAATTTGCAGCAACAGAAAATGCAGAGGTAGTGGTGATTTCTGCGCGTGCTGAGGAAGAAATTTCTGAGTTAGACGATGAAGATAAAAAAGAGTTCCTTGAAGCCATTGGTTTGACAGAATCAGGTGTAGATAAGTTGACGCGTGCAGCTTACCATTTACTTGGACTTGGAACTTACTTCACAGCTGGTGAAAAAGAGGTTCGTGCTTGGACCTTTAAACGTGGCATGAAAGCTCCTCAAGCTGCTGGTATCATCCATTCAGATTTTGAAAAAGGATTTATTCGTGCAGTTACCATGTCTTATGACGATTTGGTGAAATATGGATCTGAAAAGGCTGTAAAAGAAGCTGGACGCTTGCGTGAAGAAGGAAAAGAATATATCGTTCAAGATGGCGATATTATGGAATTCCGCTTTAATGTCTAAAAAAATTAATGAATAGTGTCAATTAGGTTGGAAAAAAATTCCAACCCTTTTGGCTTTTGAAAGGAAAAATAAATGACCAAATTACTTGTAGGATTAGGAAATCCAGGGGATAAATATTTTGAAACAAAACACAATGTTGGATTTATGTTGATTGACCAACTAGCGAAGAAACAGAATGTCACTTTTACACATGATAAGATATTTCAAGCTGACCTAGCTTCATTTTTCCTTAATGGTGAAAAAATCTATTTGGTGAAACCCACTACTTTTATGAATGAAAGTGGAAAAGCGGTTCATGCTTTATTGACTTATTATGGTTTGGATATTGAAGATTTACTCATCATTTACGATGATCTTGACATGGAAGTTGGAAAGATTCGTTTAAGAGCAAAGGGATCCGCAGGTGGTCATAATGGTATCAAGTCTATTATTCAACATATCGGAACTCAGACCTTTAATCGTGTTAAGATTGGAATTGGAAGACCTAAAAATGGTATGTCAGTTGTTCACCATGTTTTGAGTACCTTTGACAAGGATGATTATATTGGTATTTTACAGTCTATTGACAAGGTTGACGATGCTGTAAATTATTATTTACAAGAGAAAAACTTTGAAAAAATGATGCAGAGGTGTAACGGATAAATGGTGACCTTATTAGATTTATTCTCAGAAAATGATCAGGTCAAAAAATGGCATCAAAGTTTAACAGATAAGAAAAGACAACTAATACTTGGTTTATCAACGTCTACTAAGGCTCTTGCAATTGCAAGTAGCTTGGAAAAAGAAGGTAAGGTTGTATTATTGACGTCAACTTATGGAGAAGCAGAAGGACTGGTTAGTGATCTTATCTCTATCTTGGGTGAGGAACTTGTTTATCCATTTTTGGTAGATGACTCCCCTATGGTCGAGTTTTTGATGTCTTCACAAGAAAAAATCATTTCACGGGTTGAAGCCTTGCGTTTTTTGACTGATTCATCTAAGAAAGGGATTTTGGTTTGTAATATTGCAGCAAGTCGATTGATTTTACCGTCTCCAAATGTGTTCAAAGATAGTATTGTAAAAATATCAGTTGGTGAAGAATGTGACCAACACGCGCTTATCCATCAGTTAAAGGAAATTGGCTATCGAAAAGTTACACAAGTACAAACTCAAGGTGAATTTAGTCTGCGAGGAGATATTTTAGATATTTTTGAAATATCCCAGTTAGAACCTTGCCGAATTGAGTTTTTTGGTGATGAAATTGATGGTATTAGATCATTTGAAGTAGAAACACAATTATCGAAAGAAAATCAGACAGAACTCACCATCTTTCCAGCTAGTGATATGCTTTTGAGAGAAAAGGATTATCAACGAGGTCAGTCAGCTTTAGAAAAACAAATTTCGAAGACCTTATCACCTATTTTAAAATCATACTTAGAAGAAATTCTTTCAAGTTTTCACCAAAAACAAGTACATTCAGATTCACGGAAATTTTTATCTTTATGCTATGATAAGACATGGACTGTATTTGACTATATTGAAAAAGATACTCCAATATTCTTTGATGATTACCAAAAATTAATGAATCAGTATGAAGTCTTTGAAAGAGAATTAGCGCAATACTTTACAGAAGAATTACAGAACAGTAAAGCATTTTCTGAGATGCAGTATTTTGCTGATATAGAGCAAATCTATAAAAAACAGAGTCCGCTTACCTTTTTCTCTAATCTGCAAAAGGGGTTAGGAAATCTCAAGTTTGATCAAATTTATCAATTTAATCAATATCCTATGCAGGAGTTTTTCAATCAATTTTCTTTTCTAAAAGAAGAAATTGAACGATACAAAAAAATGGATTACACTATCATCCTTCAGTCTAGCAATTCAATGGGAAGTAAAACATTGGAGGATATGTTAGAGGAATATCAGATTAAATTGGATTCCAGAAATAAGTCAAGCATTTGTAAAGGATCTGTAAACTTAATCGAGGGTAATCTCAGACATGGTTTTCATTTTGTAGATGAAAAGGTTTTGTTGATAACTGAACATGAGATTTTTCAAAAGAAATTGAAACGTCGTTTTCGAAGACAACATGTTTCAAACGCAGAGCGATTAAAAGATTATAATGAACTTGAAAAAGGGGACTACGTTGTTCACCACATTCATGGAATTGGTCAATACCTAGGAATTGAAACCATTGAAATCAAAGGGATTCACCGTGATTATGTTAGTGTTCAATACCAAAACGGGGATCAAATCTCTATCCCAGTGGAACAGATTCATCTACTTTCCAAATACGTTTCAAGTGACGGTAAAGCACCTAAACTCAATAAATTAAATGATGGTCATTTCAAAAAAGCAAAGCAAAAAGTTAAGAACCAGGTAGAGGATATAGCTGACGATTTAATTAAACTTTATTCTGAACGTAGTCAGTTGAAAGGTTATGCTTTTTCAGCTGATGATGAAGATCAACATGCTTTTGATGATGCCTTCCCTTATGTTGAAACGGATGATCAACTTCGTAGTGTTGAGGAAATCAAGAGAGATATGCAGGCTTCTCAGCCAATGGATCGACTTTTAGTTGGGGATGTTGGTTTTGGAAAGACTGAAGTTGCTATGCGTGCAGCCTTTAAGGCAGTCAATGATCGCAAACAAGTTGTCGTCCTAGTTCCGACGACGGTTTTAGCGCAACAGCACTATACGAATTTTAAGGAACGATTCCAAAATTTTGCAGTTAATATTGATGTGTTGAGTCGCTTTAGAAGTAAAAAAGAGCAGACTGAAACACTTGAAAAATTGAAAAACGGTCAAGTTGATATTTTGATTGGAACACATCGTGTTTTGTCAAAAGATGTTGTGTTTTCAGATTTGGGCTTGATGATTATTGATGAGGAACAGCGATTTGGTGTCAAGCATAAGGAAACCTTGAAAGAACTAAAAAAACAAGTAGATGTCCTGACCTTAACAGCAACGCCAATTCCTCGTACCCTTCATATGTCTATGCTGGGAATCAGAGATTTGTCTGTTATTGAAACTCCGCCGACTAATCGCTATCCTGTTCAGACCTATGTTTTGGAAAAGAATGATAGTGTCATTCGTGATGCGGTCTTGCGTGAAATGGAGCGTGGAGGTCAAGTTTACTATATTTACAACAAAGTTGACACGATTGACCAAAAGGTTTCAGAATTACAGGATTTAATTCCAGAAGCTTCGATTGGTTATGTTCATGGGCAAATGAGTGAGATTCAGTTAGAAAATACTCTACTGGATTTCATTGAAGGTCAGTATGATATTTTGGTGACGACTACCATTATTGAGACAGGAGTGGACATTCCAAATGCCAATACCTTGTTTATTGAAAATGCAGACCATATGGGCTTGTCAACCTTGTATCAGTTAAGAGGAAGAGTTGGTCGTAGTAATCGTATTGCTTATGCTTATCTCATGTATCGTCCAGAAAAATCAATCAGTGAAGTCTCTGAGAAGAGATTAGAAGCGATCAAAGGATTTACAGAATTGGGCTCCGGATTTAAGATTGCGATGCGAGATCTTTCGATTCGTGGAGCAGGAAATCTTTTAGGAAAATCACAGTCTGGTTTCATTGATTCTGTTGGTTTTGAATTGTATTCGCAGTTACTAGAGGAAGCTATTGCTAAACGAAACGGTAATGCTAACACCAACACAAGAATCAAAGGGAATGCTGAGTTGATTTTGCAAATTGATGCCTATCTTCCTGATACTTATATTTCTGATCAACGACATAAGATTGAAATTTACAAGAAAATTCGTCAAATTGACAACCGTGTCAATTATGAAGAGTTACAAGAGGAGTTGATAGACCGTTTTGGAGAGTACCCAGATGTAGTTGCTTATCTTTTAGAGATTGGTTTGGTCAAATCATACTTGGACAAGATCTTTATTCAACGTGTGGAAAGAAAAGATAATAAAATTACAATTCAATTTGAAAAAGTCACTCAGCGATTGTTTTTGGCTCAAGATTATTTTAAAGCTTTATCCGCAACGAACTTAAAAGTAGCTATCACTGAGAATAAGGGATTAATGGAGCTTGTATTTGATGTCCAAAATAAGAAAGATTATGAAATTTTAGAAGGTCTGCTGATTTTTGGAGAAAGTTTATTAGAGATAAAAGAGTCTAAGGAAGAAAATTCCATTTGATATTTTCCTTCTATAAAATAGATAAAAATGGTACAATAATAAGTTGAGGTAATAAGGATGAGATTAGACAAATATTTAAAAGTATCGCGAATTATCAAGCGTCGTACAGTCGCAAAGGAAGTAGCAGATAAAGGTAGAATCAAGGTGAATGGAATCTTGGCCAAAAGTTCAACGGACTTGAAAATTAATGACCAAGTTGAAATTCGTTTTGGAAATAAATTGTTACTTGTAAAAGTACTAGAGATGAAAGATAGTACAAAAAAAGAAGATGCAGCAGGCATGTATGAAATTATCAGTGAAACAAGGGTAGAAGAAAATGTCTAAGAATATTGTACAATTAAACAATTCTTTTATCCAAAATGAATACCAACGTCGTCGCTACCTGATGAAAGAACGACAAAAACGGAATCGTTTTATGGGGTGGGTTCTTATTTTGATGATTTTATTGTTCATTTTACCAACTTATAATCTTGCTCAAAGTTATCAGCAATTACTCCAAAGACGTCAACAGTTATCAGACTTGCAAACTCAGTATCAAACCTTGAGTGAGGAAAAGGAGAAAGAGACAGCTTTTGCCACAAAGTTGAAAGATGAAGAGTACGCTGCTAAATACATGCGTGCAAAATATTATTATTCTAAGAATCGGGAAGCTGTTTATACGATTCCTGACTTGCTCCCAAGGTGATAAAATGGAAAATTTATTAGATGTAATAGAGCAATTTTTGAGTTTATCAGATGAAAAGCTGGAAGAGTTGGCTGATAAAAATCAATTATTGCGTTTACAAGAAGAAAAGGAAAGGAAGAATGCGTAAATTCTTAATTATTTTGTTGCTACCGAGTTTTTTGACTATTTCAAAAGCTGTTAGCACAGAAAAAGAAGTAGTCTATACTTCAAAAGAAATTTATTACCTTTCACAATCTGACTTTGGTATTTATTTTAGAGAAAAGCTAAGTTCTCCCATGGTTTATGGAGAAGTTCCTGTCTATGCGAATGAAGATTTAGTGGTAGAATCTGGAAAATTGACTCCCAAAACAAGTTTCCAAATAACCGAGTGGCGTTTAAATAAACAAGGAATTCCGGTGTTTAAGCTATCAAATCATCAATTTATCGCTGCAGACAAACGATTTTTATATGATCAGTCAGAGGTAACTCCAACAATAAAAAAAGTATGGTTAGAATCTGATTTTAAACTGTACAATAGTCCTTATGATTTAAAAGAAGTAAAATCATCCTTATCAGCTTATTCTCAGGTATCAATCGATAAGACCATGTTTGTAGAGGGAAGAGAATTTCTACATATTGATCAGGCTGGATGGGTAGCTAAAGAATCAACTTCTGAAGAAGATAATCGGATGAGTAAAGTTCAAGAAATGTTATCAGAAAAATATCAGAAGGATTCATTCTCCATTTATGTTAAGCAACTGACTACTGGAAAAGAAGCTGGTATCAATCAATATGAAAAGATGTATGCAGCTAGTGTTTTAAAACTACCTTATCTCTATTATGCGCAAGAAAAAATAAATGAGGGTCTTTATCAGTTAGATACGACTGTAAAATACGTATCTGTAGTCAATGATTTTCCAGGTTCCTATAAACCAGAGGGAAGTGGTAGTCTTCCTAAAAAAGAGGATAATAAAGAATATTCTCTAAAGGATTTAATTACGAAAGTATCAAAAGAATCGGACAATGTAGCTCATAACATATTGGGATATTACATTTCAAACGAATCTGATGCCACATTCAAATCCAAGATGTCTGCTATTATGGGAGATGATTGGGATTCAAAAGAAAAATTGATTTCTTCTAAAATGGCTGGGAAAGTCATGGAAGCTATTTATAATCAAAATGGATTTGTATTGGAGTCTTTGACTAAAACAAATTTTGATAATGAGCGAATTACCAAAGGTGTTTCTGTGAAGGTAGCTCATAAAATTGGAGATGCGGACGAATTTAAGCATGATACGGGTGTTGTCTACGCAGATTCTCCATTTATTCTTTCTATTTTCACTAAAAATTCTGATTATGATACAATTTCTCAGATAGCCAAAGATGTTTATGAGGTTCTGAAATGAGGGAACAGGATTTTTTAAATCATTTTCTCAAGAGAGGATATTTTAAAAAGCATACTAAGGTGGTGGTAGCTCTTTCTGGTGGATTAGATTCTATGTTTCTATTTAAGGTATTATCTACCTATAAAAAAGAGTTAGCAATTGAATTGATCCTAGCTCATGTAAATCATAAGCAGAGAGTAGAATCAGATTGGGAAGAACAGGAATTAAGGAAGTTAGCTGCTGAAGCAGAATTTCCTATTTATATCAGCAATTTTTCAGGAGAATTTTCAGAAGCGCGGGCTCGACATTTTCGTTATGATTTTTTTAAAGAGGTCATGATAAAGACTGGTGCGACAGCCTTGGTAACTGCCCACCATGCTGATGACCAGGTGGAAACGATCTTGATGCGTTTGATTCGAGGCACTCGTTTGCGCTATCTATCAGGAATTAAGGAGAAGCAAGTAGTCGGAGAGATAGAAATCATTCGGCCCTTCTTGCATTTTCAAAAAAAAGACTTCCCATCAATTTTTCATTTTGAAGATATATCAAATAAAGAAAATCATTATTTTCGAAATCGTATTCGAAACTCTTATTTACCAGAATTAGAAAAAGAAAATCCTCGATTTAGGGATGCAATCTTAAGCATCGGTAATGAAATTTTAGATTATGACTTGGCAATAGCTGAACTATCAAAGAATATTGATGTAGAAAATTTAGAGCAGCTATTGTCTTACTCTGAGTCGACACAAAGAGTTTTACTTCAAACTTATCTAAATCGTTTTCCAGATTTGAATCTTACAAAAGCTCAGTTTGAAGAAGTTCGGCAAATTTTAAAAACTAAAAGCCAGTATAGTCATCCGATTAAAAATGGTTATGAATTAGTAAAAGAGTATCAACAGTTTCGGATTTGTAAAATCAGTCCACAGTCTGATGAAAAAGAAGATGAACTTGTGCTACACTATCAAAATCAGGTATCTTACCAAGGATATTTATTTTCCTTTGGACTTCCTTTAGAAGGTGAATTAATTCAGCAGGTATCTGTTTCACGCGAAACATCGATACATATTCGTCATCGAAAAACAGGAGATGTTTTGATTCAAAATGGGCATAGAAAAAAACTCAGACGTCTATTTATTGATTTGAAAATCCCTATGGAAAAACGAAAATCTGCTCTAATTATTGAGCAATTTGGTGAAATTGTCTCAATTTTGGGAATTGCGACCAGTAATTTGAGTAAAAACACGAAAAATGATATAATGAACACTGTACTTTATATAGAAAAAATAGATAGGTAAAAAAATGTTAGAAAACGATATTAAAAAAATCCTCGTTTCACACGATGAAATTACAGAAGCTGCTAAAAAATTAGGTGCTCAATTAACCAAAGACTATGCAGGAAAAAATCCAATCTTAGTTGGGATTTTAAAAGGATCTATTCCTTTTATGGCTGAATTGATTAAACATATCGACACACATATTGAAATGGACTTCATGATGGTTTCTAGCTATCATGGTGGAACAGCAAGTAGCGGTGTGATCAATATTAAACAAGATGTGACTCAAGATATCAAAGGAAGACATGTTCTATTTGTAGAAGATATCATTGATACAGGTCAAACTTTGAAAAATTTACGAGATATGTTTATTGAAAGAGAAGCTGCTTCTGTTAAAATTGCAACCTTGTTGGATAAACCAGAGGGACGTGTTGTAGAAATTGAAGCTGACTATACCTGCTTTACTATTCCAAATGAGTTTGTAGTAGGTTATGGTTTAGATTACAAAGAAAATTATCGTAACCTTCCTTATGTTGGAGTATTGAGAGAAGAAGTATATTCAAATTAGAAAGAACAATTTTTAATGAAAAAACAAAATAATGGTTTAATTAAAAATCCTTTTCTATGGTTATTACTTATTTTTTTCCTAGTTACAAGTTACCAGTATTTTAGTACAGGTAGTGTTGCAGGGAAAAGTGAGCAAATTAATTATACAGAATTGGTAAAAGAAATTACCGATGACAATGTAAAAGAATTGACTTACCAACCAAATGGCAGTGTTATCGAAGTTTCAGGTGTTTATAAAAATCCTAAAACAAGTAAAGAAGCAACAGGGATTCAGTTCTTTTCTCCTTCTGCTACAACAGTAGAGAAATTTTCAAGTATTATTCTTCCTTCAGACACTACAGTATCAGAATTGCAAAAGCTTGCTTCTGACCATAAAGCGGAAGTAACTATTAAGCATGAAAGTTCGAGTGGTATGTGGATTAATATTCTTGTATCCATTGTGCCATTCGGTATTCTTTTCTTCTTCCTATTCTCTATGATGGGAAATATGGGAGGAAATAATGGCCGTAACCCAATGAGTTTTGGACGTAGTAAGGCTAAAGCCGCAAATAAAGAAGATATTAAAGTAAGATTTTCAGATGTTGCTGGAGCTGAGGAAGAAAAACAAGAACTAGTTGAAGTTGTTGAATTCTTAAAAGATCCAAAACGATTTACAAAACTTGGAGCCCGTATTCCAGCAGGTGTTCTTTTGGAGGGACCTCCGGGAACAGGTAAGACTTTGCTTGCTAAAGCAGTTGCCGGAGAAGCAGGTGTTCCATTCTTTAGTATCTCAGGTTCTGATTTTGTAGAAATGTTTGTCGGAGTTGGAGCTAGTCGTGTTCGTTCTCTTTTTGAAGATGCAAAAAAAGCAGCACCAGCCATTATCTTTATCGATGAAATTGATGCTGTTGGACGTCAACGTGGAGTTGGTCTTGGCGGAGGGAATGATGAACGTGAACAAACCTTGAACCAACTCTTGATTGAGATGGATGGTTTTGAGGGAAATGAAGGGATTATCGTCATCGCTGCGACAAACCGTTCAGATGTACTTGACCCTGCCCTTCTGCGTCCAGGACGTTTTGATAGAAAAGTCTTGGTTGGCCGTCCTGATGTTAAGGGTCGAGAAGCAATCTTGAAAGTTCATGCTAAGAACAAGCCTTTAGCAGAAGATGTTGATTTGAAATTAGTGGCTCAACAAACTCCAGGTTTTGTTGGTGCTGATTTAGAGAATGTCTTGAATGAAGCGGCTTTAGTCGCTGCTCGTCGCAATAAATCAATCATTGATGCCTCAGATATTGATGAAGCAGAAGATAGAGTTATTGCTGGTCCTTCTAAGAAAGATAAGACAGTTTCACAAAAAGAACGTGAGTTGGTTGCTTATCATGAAGCAGGACATACCATTGTTGGTTTAGTCTTGTCGAATGCCCGTGTTGTTCATAAGGTTACAATTGTACCACGTGGCCGTGCAGGTGGATACATGATTGCACTTCCTAAAGAGGATCAAATGCTTCTATCTAAAGAAGATATGAAAGAGCAATTGGCTGGCTTAATGGGTGGACGTGTAGCTGAAGAAATTATCTTTAATGTCCAAACTACAGGAGCCTCAAATGACTTTGAACAGGCGACACAAATGGCGCGTGCAATGGTTACAGAATACGGTATGAGTGAAAAGCTTGGCCCAGTACAATATGAAGGAAACCATGCTATGTTTGGTGCACAGAGTCCTCAAAAATCAATTTCAGAACAAACAGCTTATGAAATTGACGAAGAGGTTCGTTCATTATTGAATGAAGCACGAAATAAAGCTGCTGAAATTATTCAGTCAAATCGTGAAACTCACAAGTTGATTGCAGAAGCATTATTGAAATACGAAACATTGGATAGTACACAAATTAAATCTCTTTACGAAACAGGAAAGATGCCTGAAACAGTAGAAGAGGAATCTCATGCATTATCTTATGATGAAGTGAAGTCAAAAATGAATGACGAAAAATAACCCCGAGAGAGGCCCGTCCTCTCTTTTTTGTGCATTTGAGACGGTGAAGAGAACAGAATGGAGAAAATGTCACAAACGATGTTTCGAATCTGTTAGACTGTATCTAGAAAGGGGAACGTTATGCTTAAAGAATTGTATGAAGAAGTCCAAGGAATTGTGTACAAGTGTAGAAATGAATATTACTTGCATTTATGGGAGTTATCGGATTGGGACCAAGAGGGAATGATTTGCTTACATGAGTTGATTAGTAAAGAAGAAGGACTGATAGAAGATATTCCACGCTTACGTAAATATTTCAAAACTAAATTCCGAAATCGGATTTTAGACTATATCCGTAAGCAAGAAAGTCAGAAACGTAGATATGATAAAGAACCCTATGAAGAAGTAGGTGAGATTAGTCATCGTATAAGTGAGGGAGGTCTGTGGCTAGATGATTATTATCTCTTTCATGAAACATTACGGAGGTATAGAAAGGAACAAAGTAAAGAAAAACAAGAAGAGTTAGAACGTGTTTTAAGAAATGAACGTTTTCGAGGACGTCAAAGAGTATTGAGGGATTTACGTATTGTGTTTCAAGAGTTTGACATCCGTACACATTAGGAAGTCATGCAAAAAAAGCTAAATTCGCAAACTAAGTTCCACTGCTAGTAGAAGTGGAAGTTAGTGTGAGACGTTTGAATGGGGTTTTATGTTGGAGTAATTTAGAAGACTGACAGATGTATTCTGCAGGTGTTTTAGAAATACCAAGAAGCTTAGGAATCTCTTCTCCGTAAGTAAAGGTAAAAAGTTCATAGTCTGACTTCCCATTCAAAGCAGCACATTTAACGCTGTTTACATATGAACAGACGAGATTGATATCCTTCTGAGTTAAGTTGTCAAAGGAAGTTCCCTTAGGTAGAATGTCGCGAATCAGCGTGTGATTTTTCTCAATTCTGCCTTTCTGATCAGAACCATTAGGGTCATAAAAGAAAAGTTTACTCTCTCCTCGAATATCCATTTCGATATCATCAACCCTGACAAACTCTCCACCATTATCTGTCAGAATGACAGGAAAGAGTTGGAAGAAATCTTTGTTCGCTTGGTGAAGAGTGTTCTCGATATCATAGAGGTGTTTGGTAACCTCAAGATCCAAATAATTTAGGAAATTCTCAAAGGAACGCCCTTTTTTGTCTTCTTTAGGGATGGAAGGTAGCTTTGTTGAGTAGAGGGCAAGGAAGGTTATCACAAGTCGACTTTCGGATTTGTCTATTTCTCTTGACTTCTTTAGAAACAGTAGTCGGGTCTTTTAGAATGGATTGTCCAATAGCTTTGAAGGTTTCACCACGCTCTAAGCCTAATTGGATATCATTACGGTCTGAAAGGGTAAGATGTTTCTGTTTTATCATAGTGGACCTCATTTCTAACTCAAACGTCTCATGCTTAATTCCACCATAAAAATCCGTTTTAGACTAATTTCCACTTCGGCTAGGCCAGTGGAAGTTACTTTGAGAAGTTAAGCAAATTAAAAAAGTTGAAAAAAAGTTTAAAAAAGTAGT